>JBHIDH010000017.1:0-28055 GCA_046759985.1 Thermoplasmata archaeon | reverse complement strand
CCCCGAACTTCGCCGTGCTGATGTGGGCCCCGTCCGACAGGGCGACGGTGGTGATTGTGTCCCCCGGCTTCGTGAGGCCGAAGAGCACGGCGAGGTTCGCCACGGTGCCAGAGACGGGCCGCGGGTCGGCCAGCGTGCAGCCGAAGATCCGCTTCAGCATCTCGGTGATGCGGACCTCGACCTCGTCTACGTAGGTGTTGCCCTGGTAGTACCGCTTGCCCGGAAGTCCCTCGGCGTAGCGGTGGCCGAAGTCCGAGAGGTACATCTCCAGGGCCAGCGGGCTCATGACGTTCTCGGAGGCGATGAGGCAGAGGGACTTCTGAAACCAGGCGTGGTGGCGGTCGACCTGGTCCACGATGAAGGTGGCATCCTCGTTCATGGGCTTCCCCAAAAGGTACGGAAGGGCCCGTTAAAAACCTCCGACCGGGCGTGGCGAAGCCTTTTGTCTCTCGTCCCCCGTTGTTGTGTGTGGACGCGGAGGCCCTCGCGACCCTTCGAGAACGGGTCATCCGCTGCACCCGGTGCCCGCGCCTCGTGGCTTTTCGGCAGGAGGTGGCCGAGAAGAAGAAGCGGGCCTTCGAAGACTGGGTCTACTGGGGCCGTCCTGTCCCGGGGTTCGGGAACCCGGGGGCGGAGTTGGTCATCGTGGGTCTCGCGCCTGCGGCCCACGGCGGAAACCGCACGGGGCGCATCTTCACGGGGGACCCCAGCGCGGCCTTCCTCATGCGGGGCCTTCACGAGGTGGGCTTTGCCAGCCAGCCGACCTCGGAGAGTCGGGAGGACGGGCTGCGCCTGCACAACGCCTACATGACCGCGGCTGTTCGCTGCGTCCCTCCCGAGAACCGCCCCGTTGCGGAGGAGGTCCAGAACTGCGCGTCCTACCTGCAAGAGGAGCTGGACATCCTTGGTCCACGGGCGATTCTCGCCCTGGGCCACCTCGCCTTCAACGCCACCACCCGTTTCCTGGAGCGTTGGTTCGGAGTCCGCCGAGTGCAGCTGAAGTTCCGCCACGGCGGGGTCTACGAGTTCAAGTCGGGCATGCCGGTCCTCTTCGCGTCCTACCACCCGAGTCCTCGGAACACGAACACGGGTCTGCTGAGTCGGGAGTCGTTTCGCGGGGTTCTCCAGGCCGTCCGTGCGTTCCTCGAGACCCCGGCCTGAGGTTGATGCCCTCCCGAAAAGGGCCCCCGGCGCCCTAGTAAACGAGAATGTCCCCCTTCACGAAGCGCATCGTCAGGTCGGAGATCCGACGCAACCCCTCGTCAATGAGCCGTTCCGCGTCGTTCTTCACCTTGGAGACGTGGACCCCCTCCGCCATGAGGAGCTGGGCGGTGGCGGCCTGGGGGTAATCGATGGGCTTCCCAATCTGGGAGACGATGCGGACGTGGACCTCCTCGACGTTGCCCGCGGCCTCCTTGTAGATCTGCTGGGCCAAATCCCGGGCGAGGACGTTGTAGAGCTTCCCGACGTGGGTCACGGGGTTCTTCCCCGCACACGCCTCCAGGCTCATGGGCCGATAGGGGGTGATGAGGCCGTTGACCCGGTTCCCCCGCCCCACGGACCCGTCGTCCCCGTTCTCCATGGAGAGGCCGGTGACCGTGAGGTAGAACAGGCCGAGGTCGTAGTTGTCCCCCGTGTTCACGTCTACCGTGACGTTTCGGTCCGTGACCTTCGCTGCGTGGTCCCGGACGTGGTCCGTGAGTTCCTCGATGGCGCTAATGTAGTGGTCCTGGTCGGGGATGTGTCGGTCCACCATGGCGGCGGCGATGGTCAGCCGGACCTCGTTCCCTCGGCGGACCCCCATGACCTTGATGTCGTGGCCCACCTCGGGGAGGTCGTTCTTCAAGGGGCCGTTGATGTGCTCCTCTGCCCCGAGGACCAGGCGTTCCGTGTCGCTCAGGGGGGCGAAGCTCACGCCGAAGGAGGTGTCGTTGGCGAGGTGCTTCTGGGTGTCGTAGAGCTTCCGCAAGTCCACGGAGCCGCGGCCGATGAGGCAGTCGATGGTCACGTCGGTGTCCACGTCCAGCTGCGTGCAGTGCCGGCGGAGGTACTCCTTGGCCGCCTTCACCGCCGCGGACCGGAAGGGCAGGCGCTGGCCGTTCACCTCCGTCGTCGCCCGGCCCACGAGGATGATCTTGGCCGGCTCCAGGACGTCCCCGCCCCCGAACTCGGGCGCCGACTGGCCCCCCACGATCTGGACCTCATCGGTGTTGTGATGGAGGATGCGCCCGAAGCGGTCCAGGTACATCTGGGAGAGGGAACGGGAGACGGCCTCCGCGATGGCGTCGGAGATGGTGTCGGGGTGGCCGATGCCCTTGCGCTCCACGATCTCGCTGTACTGCCGTTCCACGGGGGTGTGGCCGACGTCCTCGACGATGATGTTCCTACCCACGAGAACCCCCCAGGGGGTTGGCCGGGCAAGGCCCGGGATTCTTATAGCTCTTTCTGAGCGGCCGGTTCCCCGTCGGGGAAGGGCACCTTGTACTCCAGGAAGTCCTCGGCGACCTGGGAGCGGGGGAAGACGGCCTGGGCGTCCGCCTCGATGGCCTCCGGATTCCCGTAGCGCGGGCTGATGTGCGTCAGGAAGAGAATCGCGGCCCCGGACCGCCTCGCGATCTCCGCCGCTTGGCGAGCGGACGAGTGGCCGTACTCGTTGGCCTGTTCCTCCAGCGTGGACTCCACCGTGGCGTCATGGATGAGGACGTCGCAATTCCGGGCGAAGGGGATGAGCGCCTCGTTGGGCCGGGTGTCGGAGGTGTAGACGACCTTCCGGCCGCGGCGAGGGGGGCCCATGACGGCGTCGGGGGCGATGCGCTCCCCCTCCCACTCCACCGTCTCCCCCTGCTGGAGCCTGCGGTAGATGGGTCCCTCGGGAAGGCCGAGGGCCCGGGCCTTCTCCAGGTAGAATCGCCCCGGCCGGGGCTTCTCCTCGATGGCGAGGGCGAGGCACGGCACTTGGTGGGGGGAGTCGGTCACCCGGATCCAGTAGTCTCCGCAATCCACCTCGTCGCCCGCCTGCAGGTCGCGCACCTGGGTCTCGAAGGTGGGCCTGAAGAGGTTGATGTCCAGGAGGGCCTGGACCGTCCGCACCGTCCCCGTGGGTCCATAGATCTCGAGGGGCTCGGTCCGATCGTTCAGGGACATGGTCATGATCAGGCCCGGTAGGCCGAGAAAGTGATCCCCGTGGAAGTGGCTGAGGAGGATGCGGGAGACCTGCATGAAGGACAGCCGGCTAAGCATGAACTGGCGCTGAGTCCCCTCCCCACAATCCATGAGGATGATCTCTCCCTCGCGCTTGACGGCGATGGCGGAGACGTTGCGATGAGGGGAAGGCATGCTGCCGCTAGTGCCCAGGAAGACTATCTCCATCGCAGTCTGCTCAATGCGGGACTAAATATACCCTTTCAGGCCGTGGAGTTAGAATCGTCCGTCACCATCGGGAAACGAGAAGCAGGCGTGCCCTCCAAGCCTCGGCGACCCTTCGCCATTCGGCCAGAGGCAAGGCGTGTGTCAGTCAGGGTCGGGGCAAGGGGATGGACGATGGGGAGTCTACGCATAATCGTCCGCCTGTGGAACATCGCATTCCCGGCACGCCCTCCCGCTGGCCTATGCGGGGGGCTTCAGGTCTTCTCCCTCTCCTCGCCACCGCGGAGTCTTCGCCTTCGGGCGAGAAGAATCGCCGCGACGCCCCCGACGGCCCCCGCCCCCCCGACGATGGCTACGATCGCCAGGGTCATCGTGTCCGGAGTAGGCCGGACCTCCTCTTGCAGCGTCACAGTCACCGTGACGGTGGCGGTGGCCATGTTCCCAGAGGTGTCCACGGCCCGTGCATGGATGGTGTTCTGGCCTTCGGCGAGGGTAAGTGTGCCCGACCAAGAGGTGGTGCCAATCGCGGGCACCCAGTTCGCCCTGTCCGTGCCGAGTTCCACCTTCTGCACGGCGACGTCATCCGAAGCCGTTCCGCTGACGGCCACGGAGGTGGATCCCAATCCCTCCCCCTGGGTCGGGGAGGTGATGACAATTGTAGGACTCGCGGTATCCACGAGGCCCGCCCGCGGGGTCGCCGAGGCCTCGTTCGAACGGGGACCCTCGCCGACTGCGTTCACGGCGGCCACCTGATAATAGTACATCTGGTCGTTGGCGGCGGCCGTGTCCGCATAGGCGAGGACGCTTCCCACCTCGACGAGGAAGGTCGCGGCGCCAGGCGCCGTGTCCCGGTAGATCCTGTATTGGGTGATGGCGGACCCGCCGTCGGAGGCCGGTGCTTCCCATACGAGGCTGACTTGCGCGTCGCCGGGGACAGCCTGGAGGTTCTGGGGAGCCGATGGCGTCACCGGCTCAGTGGGGGTAGCCGACACCTCGTCGGTCCTCAGACTCTCACCCTGGGTGTTCTCGGCTGTCACCTGATAGTAGTAGGTGACGTCATTCATCACAGCCGAATCGGTGTAGGAGAGAACGTTGCCGGCGTCGACGTGAAAGGACGCGGTGCCAGGGGATTGCCCCCTATAGATCTTGTAGTTCCAAATTGCCGATCCTCCCTCCGATAGGGGGGCGCTCCAAGTCAGGCGGACCTGCGCGTCGCCCGCCATGGCTTGGAGGTTCCGAGGTGGGCTGGGGGGTTCGTCGGGACACGGCGGATAGAGACACTGATTGGGCCCGATTCCGTGGCCTCCTGAGACGGAATAGCCACTGACCGTGAAGACTCCGAACACGAATGACAACACTACGAGTGCGGAGACGACCCGGGCAACCGTTCGCAGGACATCATCCCCCCGCTTCATGCGTTCTTCTAGGCTAAGTCAATATTCCCAAATGGGCCCACCGGGCCCTCGGCCCACCACGTCGCCGCCGTTGGTGGATCTTCAACCGGATCTGAGGACCTCCACTCGACGGCCGGCCGACCCGGTGAACGCTCTGGCCCGCCTTATCGGCTTTTTATGCCGCGTTCCCATTCGATTGTGGTCGTCGCATGGTCTCCCTCAACGGAGAAGGCCTCACGCTGGAGGCTGTGGTGAAGGTCTCACGGGAGTACGGGCCGGTGACGCTATCGCCCTCCGCCGTGGAGAAGATGCAGACTTCGAGACGACTCGTCGACGAACTTGGCAAGCGGGGCGGGAAGTCGTACGGCATCACCACGGGCATTGGGGAGCTTGCAGACGTGAGTGTTCCTGAGCCGGACCTGCGTCGACTCCAGCTTAACATCCTACGCAGTCACGCGGCGGGGGTCGGCGATCCCGTTGACGAGGACCTCCTGCGGGCGATGATGCTCCTTCGGGCCAACGGCCTCGCGAAGGGCCATTCCGGTGTCCGCCCCGAGGTCGTACAGCTCCTCGCCGATCTGCTGAACCGTCGGGTTCACCCGGTCGTGCCTCGCAAGGGCTCTGTCGGGGCCAGTGGCGACCTGGCCCCCTTGGCTCACATGTCCCTGGTGTTGGTTGGGGAGGGCGAGGCGGACCTTCAGGACGAGCGCCTGCCGGGAGCCGCCGCATTGGAGAAGGCTGGCCTTGAACCCCTCGAACTGCTGGCAAAGGAGGGTCTCGCTCTCGTGAACGGGACCTCCCTCACCGCGGCCTATGGCTGCCTGGCCTGGCACGATGCCCTGAGGCTCTTGAAGGAGGCCCTGGTTGCCGGGGCCCTGTCCTTCGAAGCGCTAAGAGGGCGCCCCGAGTCGCTGGATGCCCGGATTCACGACCTGCGGCCTCATTCTGGACAGAAGGCGATTGCGAGCGGCCTTCGAAGACTCTTAGAAGGCAGTGAGATCCTCGCCAGGGCGGAACAGGTCCCGAAGGTCCAAGATGCCTACACTCTTCGATGCATGCCCCAGGTTCTCGGCGCCTGTCTCGAATCTCTGGGCTACGCTCGGCGAGTGCTCGCAGTGGAACTCAACTCGGCCACCGACAATCCCTTGCTCTTTCCCGACGAGGGGGAGGCGCTCTCGGGGGGGAACTTTCACGGCCAGCCCCTCGCGTTTGTCCTGGACTTCATGGCCATCGTCATAGCTGCCGCGGGCGCCTACGCCGAGAGGCGGATTGCGCGTCTCTTGGATGGTCACCTGAGCGGCCTTCCTCCCTTTCTGACGGAAGAAAGCGGCCTGAACTCGGGGCTGATGCTCGCCCAGTATACCGCGGCGGCTCTCGCCTCCGAGAACAAGGTCCTCGCCCATCCGGCGTCGGTGGATTCCATCCCCACCTCGGCAAACCAGGAAGACTTTGTCTGCAACGGACCCGCGGCGGGAGAGAAGCTCTTCCGCATTATTGAGAACGTCCGCCGAATCGTCGGCATCGAGTACCTCTGTGCCTCTCAGGGTCTGGAGTTCGTGCGGCCAGGTCGGGCGGGCAAGGGCACCCAACGGGCCTACGAAATCGTAAGGAAGAGGGTTCCGCCCCTGAAAGAGGACCGGCCAGTTTCCGGGGATCTAGAAGAACTGGATGCCATGGTTCAGGGCGGTGACATCGTCCATGGTGTTGAAAGGGTCATCGGGACCCTAGAATTTTCCCAGTGATCACAGCGGTGCTGCCCTACACCACGCGCGGGAGGGGGATGCTGCTCAACGGCTTATTCTCGGCTTAAGCCGAGTTTGCCACCGCCACCTGGACGACCTGTTCCCACTCGTACTCCTCGTCATCGATAAGCCGCCGAGCCTTGGCTTTGACAAGGACCGGGACGTCCCCATGGGACCGGAACGTGATGGTGAACGGCAGGGCGACCTCCCCGTTCGCTCGGACCGAGGGGGGTACGTCGAGGTCCTTGACCTCCAGGTCCCCCAAGACTTCCACCTCCAGGTCCTTAGCCAGGGCCTTGCTCGCGTTCCGAACCCGTAGGGTGGCGTCCACGACCTTCCCCATGACGGGGCCGGACACGTCCAGGCTCAGCTCCAGAGTCGGGGTAAAGGCGTCGATGGCCTCCCGCACCTGCTCGAGGCCCCGTTCCGCATTCTCCAAGGCGGCCTCGGGGTTCTCGTCCTTCCAGGCCATGGCCTGGCCGAGGGACTCCTCGGCGGGTCGTACGCTGATGCCGAACTTCCTTGCGGTGCTGATGAGGGACTTGGCCTCCGAGGTTACCTCCACGAACCGTCTGGCGGACTCTTCGAGGGACTCCAGGGACTCCGTGGCTTCCTGGGCGGCCCGGACGGCCGTCTCGTAGGTCTTCCCCTGCAGGGCCGCCTTGGCCTCTTCGATTCGTCTCCGGGCCCCTTTCATGTCGGCCCCCACCTCGGCGGCGTGATCCAGGCGCTCTTCGGCCTTCGCGATGACCCCTTCGATCTTCGCCTCCAGGGCCCTCTGGACCTCGACAAGGGCCCCGGAGAGGACCTGGTGCGCGCTCACAAACTGGTCCTCCTCGAGATAGGCAAGGCCCTCCGACAACCGATCCTCGATACCCTCGACCTCGCAGTCGAGCAGGCTGCTGAGGACGCGGGCGTTGCGAACCTTGCTGTGCAGGTCGGTGAGGTACGTAGAGACCATACCGGACGCCTCCGTGGCCATGCGGTCGTACGATTCCTTCGCCCCCGCCATATCGCCCTTCTTGGCAGCGGCCCTCGCCTCGTCGAGGATGAGGGAGAGCTGGGAACAGTCCAGGCCCAGGGCGTCCGCCACGTTGAAGTCTCGGAGGGCGACCTCCTCCGAGGCGTGTGTGACCTCCCACTCCTCCTTGATCCGGCCGAGTTCGTCGCTGGCGTTGATGGCGACTTCGAGGGACTTCACGTAGTCACCCGCCTCGAAGGCCTTCTCCGCCTCCATGAGGATCTTCTGGAGGTAGTCAACCTGCGTGGGGAGGGCGTGGATCCGTTCGCGGGTCGTCTCCAGGGAGTTCTGGGCGATTTCCCTCTGGAGCCCCATCTTTTCCAGGAGCACCTCGCTCTTCATGGCGCTGGCGAGGGATTGCTGGTAGTGACCCTCCGCTAGCTCAGTCCGAGCCTGCTTGAGGAGCGCCTCCGCCTCGGCCGTGGCGACCCCCTCCTTCTTCGCCTTGACCGCGGAGACCTCGAAGCCCTTGATCATCCGCTCGATGCTCTCCTTGCGGTCTTTGGCCAGCTGGCCGAGGGCCTCGCCGGTGAACTGCTTGGCCACGGAGAGGCGCCCCTCGTTCAGGGCCTTGGCCGCCTTGGCGAGGAGCTTCTCCGGGGCGCTGACCTTGATGCTTAGCGCCTGCAAATCCGCGATGAGGGTATCCGCTTCCTGCTGGTCCTGGAGGATCTCGTCGTACAGCTCGGCCAGGGCCTCGGACTGGGCCAGGATCTCATGCGAGCGGTCCGCCGCCTCCTTCAGCTTCCGTTCCTCCAGGAAGGCCTTGGTCTCCTTCAGGGCCGCCTCGAGCGCCCCAATCTCCTGGGCGGGAACCTGGACCTTTTCAAGCATGCTTTCCGAGCGGGCGACCCGGCTGTTCACGCTGTTGAGCACGCCGGCCCGGGTCTGGGCCTCGACCTCCATGGCGAGCTCCACGGCCTCCCGGAAGTCACCGTGGTCCAGGGCGCGCTTCGACCGGGCGAGGAGGTTGACCCAGGGGTCCACGTCCACCTCCAGGGACCGGGCGAGGGCCAGGCTTTCCTCGGCGGCCACCAGTCGATCATTGACGTTCAGGACGCTGATGGCCTTCTCCGCCTCCGCCCGGGCGTCACGGGCGGTCTCCAAGGCCCGTTCGACGTCCCCCGTCTCGAAGGCGGTCTTGCCCTTAAGCAGGAGCTCGACGGCCCGGGCCATGTTGACGTCCTTCTTCTTCCCCTCCGCCACGAGGACCGCAGCGGCCCCCATAGTGTCCCGGACCTGTTGGAAGGCGTCCAGGTGGGCCTTCGCGGACTCGTCGCAGGCGCGGAGATCGATGAGGCCCTGGGAAATGTCGCCCCCGGTGATGGCTTCCTTGGCCGCCTTTAGGAGCTCCTTCTCCTCGGCGATGTCGATCCCGGCATTTCGGGCCTCGATGACCCGGGCCTTCACCTCGTCAAAGGCCCGCTGCGTAACGTGGGCCAGGGTCTCCCGGACGGTATCGACCTGCCGGAAGAGGGCGCGCAGCTCCCCCTTCTCCAGGGCCTCCTTGGCGGCCAGGTAGGTCTCCCGGAGCCCGCTGACATTCAGATCGTGTTCTGTGGCGAGTTCCTGCGCGGCCTGGAGGCCCTCCAGGACCCGGGTGCCGAAGGATTCAGACAGGCCCTCTGCCTTCTCCTCGGCCTCCTCCGCGAGGCGGGCGGCCGTGCCGTAATCCCGCACGTCCAGGGCCGTCTCCACCTTGAGGAGCAGCTCGGAGACCTGATGCGCCGCCGCCGTGGGAGGGAGGGCGTCCTTCAGGCTCTCCAACTTGGCCCGGAAGTGCGACGTCAGGCGCGCCTCGGTCTTCTGCTGCAGTTTCGTCGCTTCCGTGAGGGCCTTGCTCACCTCCTTGGACTTCAGGAGCTGGGTGCACTCCTGGATTCCCACGGTGGCCTCGTCCATATCGAGGTCACTCTTGTCCGCGAGGGTGATGATGAATTGCACTTCGTCCAGCATCTCCCCGCACCGGTCCGTCCGGGCCTTCTCCAGGCCTTTCTCGACCTTCTTGAGCTGGCTCGCCCATGCTTTGAGGTCCCCGGCGGAAAGCCTCGCCTTTGCCTCGACGAGGAGGCTCTGCACCTCCGAGAGCTCCAGGCCCTGGTCGGCGAAGGAGCCAATCTCGGCTTCGAGTTCCTGGGTCCGGCTCGCGGCCTCGTCCACCTCCCCCACGAGCTTGTCCAGCTCCTCGTTCCCCTTCTCCGCGTAGTAGAGGGCGTCCGTGTGCTTGCCGTCCTGGAGCTTCTCCCGGGCCTTGTTGAAGATCTCCATGGTGGACTCGATGTTCACGTTCATCTCCTTGGCCCGGAGGAACTTCGGCCGGGAGGCGGAGATCGTGTCGAGGACCAGGCGGAACTTGGCGCCCTCCAATCCCTGGAGGGCCTCCCGGAGCAGATTGGAGGCCCGGCCGTAGTCCTCCGTCTTGGCCGCCTCCATCGCCTCCTCCCCCGCGGCCTCGGCCTGGGTCACGTCCACCCCGAGCTTCCTGGCCTCCTCGAGGGGTTCCTGCAGGCTCGCCTTCCCCGAGTCGAACGCCTTCTGCAATTGCCGCTCCGCCTCGCCCCGGGCCTGCTTGAGGTAGTTGAAGGATTTCTGATAGTCCCCTCCCTCCAGCTCCTTCTTGCCCTTCTCCAGATACCCCTCCGCCTTGGCGATGTTTGCCTTCAGGGCGCGGCCCGCCTCGAGGAATTCCCGGACGACCTTCTCCTCGGTCTCCAGTTCGTAGCCAAGCTCACGACCGAGGATGTCCAGGGCCTCCTCTGTGTGGGTGAGGGCATCCTCATACTCCGTGGCCTCGAGGGCCGAGCGGGCGCGGGAGAGGAGGTCCTCCGCCATGGCCGTGTCCTTTTCCATCGCCTTCGCGGCCAGGATGCGGGTCTGGACCGAGGAGAAGGAGCGAGAGAGGTGTTCGTGGAGGGTCTTCTCCAGCTTCGTCCAACTTCGGCGGGCGGTCTCCACCCCTTCCCCGAAGCTCCCCTTGTCCAGGGCCTCCCGGGCGCTCCCGAGAAGGGCCTCGTATTCCGCCGTGTCCGCTTCAGCCCGCTGGAGGAGGGAGACAAAGGACTCCGAGGCCTCAAGGATGGAGTTGGCCTCCTGGAGGAAGGCCGCCTTGGCCTTGTCCTCCCCTTCCTGCGTCTTGTCCAGGGCGAGCTTGAAGTCCTTCGCCGCCATGGCGCTGCTCGCCTGGGCGAGGAGCTCTTCCGCGTCCGTAATCTGACAGTCCGCCTTCTTGGCGTCGCCGATGAGGCCTTCCAGCTGCTGGATTCGCTCCTCCGCGTGCTTTCGATTCCGTGAGGCCTCCTTGGCCTTCTCCTCGAGCTGTCGCGAGAGCTCGATGTGTCTCAGGTAACCGCTCAACGGGTCAGCGCCCCCGGCGTGTCTTGCCAGTCCCCCTGGCTCTGTTCCCTCGTGGAGAATGCTATAAATATCTTGGGCCGTCGTTATCAGCTGGCCGAGTGGGCGTCGACTTCCGGTTCTCCTGCCCGCGAGGCCATGAGTCGACGGAGATCCTCGCGACTCCGGACGTCGAGGCCGAAGAACTCGGGAAACTTGCCGGTCGTGTGGAGGAGGAGGGTCCGACCGTGGGGTCGGGCCGCGATGAGTCCCCGATCCCGCAGCCGCCGGACGTGGTCGTACGCCCGGTAGCCCACCAGGGCGGCCAGGTGGCTCTGCTTCACCGGTTGGTGGTAGGCAATGAGGGCGGCGGTCTTCAGGACCCCCTGCGGCAGGGTGGCAGGAGCCATATCGGAGGTTTCCTGCCGGTATTCCTCCCGAACCTGAAGGATCCAACGTCGGCCCCGGCGGGCGACCTCGATGGCGCTCTCTCGCTCCCGATACTCCCGGGCGAGGAGCGTGAGAAGCCGTCGTACGGTGGAGACAGTCATCCCTGTGGCCTCCGCCAACTGACGCTCGGTAAGGGCTTGCGAGGTCAGGAAGAGGACGGCCTCGAGGAGCCCCTGCTTCCGCATCTAGGCCGCCCCCAGGGGGGAGATGGCCGTCACGGCGACCTCTCCGTCATCACGGAGGGGGCGCAGGTAGATCTCGCCGCCGGGCAGGTTCTTTTGCCAGACCTCGAGCCATCCCATCTCGGCGAGGAAGAGGACCGAGAGGAACAGGGTCGCCCGGTCCCATGCGTCCTGATGGCTCAGCTGCCCCATGGCGACGACCTCTCCCCCCGCGGCCTGGATGAGGTCCCAGGCCCATTGCAGATCCTCGGCCAGGTCCTCCCGATGGAGCTTATCACGCAGGCCCTCGACGGGCGCGGGCGGGGGCGTGGACGGCCTGGCGACCGCCCCCGACGTCTCGCGAAAGGCCTGGTCCAGGGCCTCGAGGAGATCCACGAGGCCCACCGGCCGTTGAATCTCTCGATGGAATCCCTCCTTCAGCGGGGCCTCCTCCCCCTGGAGGATCTGGTGGGTGAGATCCACCTCCTCGGGAGCCCCGTAGAACCCCGGCATGACGTCCCACGTGTCGTCCATCATCTCCTCCGCCGGCGGATTGGCGGTCTCGGCGGTGGACAGGATCGTCTCGGATTGCAGCTTGAGGACCGACCAGGCGAGCAGGACCAGGCGACCCGCGGCCACGAAGTTGACCGTCCCGAGTCGTCGCAGTCGCTTCATGTACTCCCGGGAAAAGCGGGCGAGATCGATATCCCACGGGTCGAAGGAGTCATCGAGAACCAGTTCAAAGGCCGTCACCACACTCTCCTCGTATCGGTTCGGTGTGGGAAGGAGACGCCCCTCCTGGACCCGTTCGAGAAGCTGCACGTACCGCGCCATCTTCTCGGGCTCCTCCTCCTCGAGGGCCTGGTGGAAGAGCAGGTGACCGAGCACCTTGTCGTACCCCGCCATCAGGCGGCCGCCTCCGCTGTCTCGGTCTGGGGTATCTCCTCTTCCATGATCTCGTCCAGGTTCACCTGCATGATCACCTTGGAGACCCCCTTCGGACCCATGGTGACCCCCACGATGTGGTCCGCCTCCTTCAGGCTCACCTTCCGCAAGGAGATCTGGATGAACTGGGCCGATTCCGCGTTCTTGCGCACCATGCGGGCCACCTTCTCGGCGTTGATCGCGTCAAGGTTCTGGTCCACCTCGTCGAGGAAGTAGAAGGGGGAGGGATCGTGCTGCTGGAGGGCGAAGATGAAGGCCATGGAGACGAGGCTTTTCTCCCCCCCGGAGAGGGCCTCGAGGCGGTGAAAGCGTTTCTCCGGCGGTTGGGCCCGGATGAGAAGGCCGCCCGCGAAGGGGTCCTCCTCGTTCTCCCACTGCAGGTCCGCCTCGCCCCCCTCGGAGATTTCGGCGTAGACGGTGACGAAGTTGGTCTGCAGTGCGTGGAAGACCGCCAGGAGACCCTGCTTCTTCTTCGTCTGGAGTTCCTGCGCCAGGCGGAGCAGGTCACGGCGCTCCCTGCGCATCCGGCCCAGCTCCTCCTTCAGCTCGTCATGACGCCTCTCCTGGGCCTCGTAGTCCTCGAGCGCCCGGAGGTTCACCGCGCCGATGGCGTTCAGCGACTTCTCGCACCGTGCCACCTCCGCGTCGATCTCCTTCATGGACGGGAGGGATCCCGAGGGTTCCCCGGACGCCTCCCCGCGGGCCTCGGCGTCCTGGATCTGGACCTGGAGGCTGGCGATCTGGCTCTCCAGACCCACCAGGAAGTCCTCGGTCGTCTCCCGCTTCCCCTCGGCCTTGGCGATCTCCGCCTCGATGCGGGTCTTCTCCTGGAAGGCGCGATCCCGCTTCGCCTGGACCTCCCTTGCCTGGGATAAGGAGCTCTCCTGGAGCTTTTCCAGGGCGAGAATCTCCTCCTGGAGTTTCGCCAGGGTCTTCTCGCTGTCCACGGAACGCTCCCGTTCCTCGGCCACGCGTTCGGCGTCTCGGGCGAGGTGCGCTTCGTACTCCCCTCGGCGCTCCTCATGGAAGTTGATCTGATTCCTCTGCGTCTCCCGCTGCGACTCCAGTCGGTTCCGCCGCTCGAGGAGATTGAGCCTTTCGCCCTGGAGCTTGCGGAGCTGTTGCGTGATCCGCTGGGGCGTAATCTCGCCCATGGTCACGCGGATCTCCTTCCTCCTCCCCTTGGCGTCGGTGAGCTTCTTCTCGGCCTCTCGGAGTTGATCGAGGACGGCTTGGCACGCCTCCGAGACCTTGTCCCGTTCCTGTGTCTTCCGCGTCATGGCGGTGTCCGTGGCCTCGAGGCGGCGCTGCAACTGTTCCTTCTGGCCATGAAGGAGGCCCCTTCGCGCCCGGCGTTGTTCTTCGGCCTCGCGGGCCTCCTTGAGCTTTCCCCCGACCTCATCCAGCTCCCTCTCGACCGCCCGGATGCGCTCCTGAACCTTCTTCAACTCCTTCGAGGCCTGGCGCAGTTCCCCGGCCACTCGGTCCAGGTTGCCCTCCGATCCCTTGCCGAAGCGGAGGAGGGGATCCTCCATGTGCCCCCCCACCATGGCCCCGCTCGCCTCGACAAGTTGCCCGTCGAGGGTCACGAGGCGAACGCCGCCCATGAGCTTGCGGGCCTGGCCCAGGTCCTCCACGACGACGGTATCGCCAAAGACGTACCAGAAGGCGTTTCGATATTTCGCGTCAAACGAGACGAGGTCCAGGGCGAATCCCCGGGCCTCCCGCACCGCCATCAGGGCCTTGCCCCGAGGTCGACCCGGGAGCATCTTGGTGAGGGGAAGGAAGATGGCCCGCCCGTGCTTCTTGCGCTTGAGGTACTCGATGGCCTGGGCCGCCACACCGTCGTCCCTGACGACGATGGCCTGCAAACGAGCGCCGGCGGCGACCTGGAGCGCCCTCTCGAACTCCGGCTCCACCTGGCCGAGTTCCGCCACCGTGCCGTGAATCCCCCCCAGCTCCCCCCTGTCTCGGGTCTCCAAGATCGAGGAGACGGCGCGGTTGTACCCCTTCCGGATGCTCTCGGCGGCCTCCGCCTCCGCCCTGAGGTGACTGAGCTCCCGGGAGAGGCTCCGGACGGCGCTTTCCAGCTCGCCCGACTGCCGTACGAGCTTCCGCCGTTCCTCCTCGAGACCGGCGGCTCGCTCCTGGAACCGGCGCAGCTCCTTCCCTTGGCTCCGCGAGCCCGAGGACGATTCCTTCGCCTGCCAATCGGCGTCCTTGACGTCGAGCTCTTGGGCCTTCCTCTCCTCGGCCAGCTGCCCGAGGTCCTCGTCCAGCTGATTGCGTCGCTGTGTCAGCCTCTCCTTCTCAAGGACCAACTCCCTGCAGACCGCGTCCCGCTCGTCGATCTCCAGGTCGAGGGCGACGGCCGCCTTCTGAAGTTCAAGGACCCGCGTGTCCGAGTCGGAGGCCCCCCTCTCCACCTTGGCAATCTGCGCCTCCTTGGACGCGATCCCGTCGGCGAGTCGTTGAATCTCGTCCTCGGCCTCCTGATCCCGGTCCCGTAGGGTCGCCAACTCGGCGAGGACCTTCTTCAGATCCCGCCTGAGCTGGGCCATCTCGGCCCGGAGCTCCTTCCCCTGTTCCTTGCCTCGCTCCCGCCCGTCCAGGGTCCGCGCCCTCGCGACCCGAAGGTCGTCCAACTTGGCTCGCAGGGATTGATACTCCTCCCCGCCCTCCTCGGCGAGCTGTTCCTCGAGGGCCTTGAGCCGATTCCCCTCCTTCTGGAGGGCCTCGCGGAGTCGGGCCAACTCCTCCTTCCACCGCCCGAGCTCCGTCTCGTACCGCTTGGCCTGTTCGTGCGAGGAGGCCAGTTGCCCCTGCAGGAGCCGAATCTCCTTGTGGGCCTTCTGGCCCCGGGCGGTCTCTAGGGCTTCCTGCAGCTCCCGGTAGTGAAGGGCCCCCTCCCGATCCCGCTCGAGCTGCCGAAGCTGGCGGCGGATTTCCTTGAGGATGATCTCGATGCGTTCCAGGTCCTCTTCCACTCCCTGCCTCTTTCGCTCCGCCCGCTGGATGTCCTCGTCGAATCGGGAGATGCCGGCGATGTCCTCCAGCAGGCGACGCCGCTCCACGGGGGTCATGTCCACGATGCCCTGCACGTCCCCCTGTTGGACGATGTTGTATCCCTCGGCCGAGATGCGGGCGTTCGCCAGGAGCGTATCGAAGTCCGAGAGGGTCGCCTTCCGTCCGTTCACGTAGAAGTAGGAGTTGTACCCGTCCTTCACGCTCGCGGAGCGTCCCACGTAGCGGGTCAACCGGACTTCGTCTGCCTCGAGGGGAATGGCCTGGTCCTTGTTGTCAAAGACCAGGGAGACGCGGCAGTAGTCGGCCGGCTTTCCTCCCCTCCCCCCATCGTAGATGAGGTCCGTAAGCCGGCCCGCCCGGATGACCCGGGAGCTCTTGGGGCCGAGCACGAAGATGACGGCGTCGCTGATGTTGCTCTTCCCGCTTCCGTTGGGGCCCGTAACGGCGGTGTAGCCGGACAGGATGGGCAGCCGAAGGCGTCGGCCGAAGGACTTGAAGTTCTCCAGCTCGATTTCCTTCAAGAACACGAAGCGGCCCCCTAACCACGGTAACGTCGCCTCGCAAGCATCCCATCCATCCCATCCGACGAGGGCCCCTTCCGGGGCGGCCGGTGTAGGAGGATTGCGTATAAAAGCGTTTCCGGGCCGTCAGGCGGCCGTGGGGCGCCCCAACGGACCCGTCTCCTTCGCGAGGATTTCCTGGACCCGCCCCGCGATCTGAAGCCCGCTCGATCCGTCTCCGTATGGGCTGGGCGCCGAAGGCGGGGAGGGGTCATCCAGGTATTGCCGCATGGCGGCCAGGGCCCCTCGGGCCGTCGTTCCCACGACCTTCGCATACCCCGCGGCTACGGCCTCGGGCCGCTCCGTGCTCCGCCGGAAGACGAGGACCTTCTTCTGCATGTTCGGTGCCGTCGCCTCCTCCTGAATCCCGCCGGAGTCCGTGAGGATGAGGGCCGACCGCTTCATGAGGACGAGGAAGTCGAAGTAGCCCAGGGGCGGGAGGAGCTGGACGTTCTCCGACTCGTGAAGTTTCTCGTACAGCCCCGCCTCCTCGAGCCGCGTCTCGGTCCGGGGGTGGACCGGGTACACGATGGGCAGCGGGGCCTCGCGAAGCAATTCCACGAGTTCTCGCAGGGTCTCCCGGTCGTCGACGTTCTCGGCCCGATGGGCGGTCACGAGGCAGAACCGGCCGAAGGGAACGAGGTCCATCACCTTCGAGCTGGCTTCCGCCAGGGGGAGATACCGGAGACTCGCGTCGATGACCGTGTTTCCCGTTATCCAGGTGGACCCCCAGACGGCTTCCTGACGGAGGTTTTTCGCCGCGATCTCCGTGGGGGCGAAGAGGTAGGAGGACAGGTGGTCCGTCAACCGTCGATTGTGCTCCTCCGGCATGCGCAGGTCGTGACTTCGCAGGCCTGCCTCCACGTGCCCGACGTCGATGCCAAGCTTGGCCCCGGCGAGGGCCGCCGCCAGCACCGTGTTCGTGTCCCCTTCGACCAGGATGAGCTTCGGTCGGTCTTGGGCGAAGTGGTACTCCAGGCGGATGAGGGCCTCGGCCGTCTGCTTCGCCTGCGTTCCCGAGCCCACATCGAGGACCGCATCCGGTGATCCCAGAGACAGCTCCGCCAGGAAGACCTCCGACAGCTCCTGGTCGTAATGCTGCCCCGTGTGGACCAACGAGAAGGGGACGCCTATCTCCCGCAGGGCCAGGACGACCGGCGCCATCTTCACGATCTCGGGCCGGGTCCCCATGACGACGGAGAGGTCCACCAGAACGGGACCCGAGTCTCCTCGGATAAACCCTCCCTCCCGAGTCGTGACCCCCATTCTCAGGCGCGGGAAAGGCAGAGGAAAGGTCATAACACGCCTCGGGCTTCGAGGGACGGTGCTCGTCAGCGTCCTGGTCACCGCGCGGAACGAGGAGCACAACATCGCGGACCTCCTCGACAGTCTCGTGACCCAGGAGGCACCCCTGGAAATCATCGTGGTCGATTCGAACAGCGAGGACAGAACGCGGGACATTGTCGGCCAGTACGCCTCCCGCTACGGTTTCATCCGCCTGGCGAACCACGGCGGGACGCGGGGGGAGAGCCGCAACTACGGCATCCGCATGTGCGGCGGGGACGCGGTGGCCTTCATCGACGCCGACTGCATCGCGAACCCTTTCTGGCTCAAGTACCTCCGTGAGGGCCTGCGGCGGTCCAACGTGGTGGCCGGGAGGACCATCCAGATCGGATACAGGCCCTTCGAGGACCTCGAGCGGGTGGAACTCATCTACCACGGCTTCGACATCACCTATCCGAGCGCCAACCTCGCGTACCGGAAGGATGCCCTCCAGCAGGTCGGCGGCTTCGACGCCTGGTTCATCACGGCGGAGGACATCGACATGAACCTGCGGGCCGTGAAGGAGGGGCACTCGATCCTGCACGAACCCCGAGCCATCGTCTATCACCGCACCCGGGCCTCGGTCTACGACTTCCTCCGCCAGGCTTTCTGGAACGGGGCAGGCCGGAAGCAGCTAACCCTGAAGCACGGCAGCCTGTGGAGCCGATACAGCCCCCTGGAGATGGCCCGTCGTCGCATGACCTTCTGGGCCCTCTCCCGGCTCATCCTGGCCCTTCTCGGCTACGTGGGGTACAAGATCTTCGGGGCGCCCCCTTCGCAGGCGGGATAACACGAGGCGAAGCTCTTTATCGCGCACGCTGGGTAGGCTCCCACGGTGCCATGGTCCGCATCTCCGTCGTCATCCCCACGCGGAACGAGGAGGCCTCCGTCGGACGGGTCCTGGATGAGGTCCACGAGGCGTTCCAGGGATCCTCGAAGGCGTACGAGATCCTCATCGTGGACACCCTCTCGGAGGACGGAACGGTAGCCATTGCGGGGGCGAAGGGTGCGCGAGTCATCCCAGAGGAACGGCGGGGCTACGGCCGGGCCTACAAGACGGGCTTCGGCGCGGCCACAGGGGACCTGATCGCGACCTTGGATGCGGACTGGACATACCCGGCCGGGGAGATTCCCCGGATCGCCGCCCTCTTGGAGGAACGGGGATGGGACTTCGTCTCCTGCGATCGCTTGACCCTGTTGGCACCGGAGGCCATGGATGTCCACCACCGCCTGGGAAACGCGGTACTGAACAAGACGGCCGCCCTCCTGTACGGCGTCCGTCTGCGGGATTCCCAGTCGGGGATGTGGGTGTTTCGCCGGGAGATTCTGGACCACATTGCCTTGGTGAGCGACGGCATGCCCTTCTCCGAGGAGTTGAAGCTCGAGGTCTTGGCCAAGGGCCTGCGGTTTGCCGAGGTGCCCATCCATTACCGGGCCCGGATCGGGGAGGCGAAGATCCGATCCTTCGCCGACGGCTGGGAGAACCTGCGCTTCCTCGTCACGCGGCGACTCACGCACTCGGCGTAGGGGCCAGAAGCCGATCGACCATCCAGGCCGGGTCGAAGGCCACCAGGTCCTCGTACCCCTGCCCGTTCCCCAGGTAGAGGACGGGACGCCCCACCGCCTGGGCGATGCTCAGGGCCGCGCCCCCCTTGGCATCGGCGTCCACCTTGGTGAGGATCACCCCGTCGATCCCCACCGCCTCCTCGAACCCCCGCGCCTGCTCCACGGCGTCGTTCCCCGTCAAGGCGTCCCCCACGAAGAGGACCATGTCGGGCTTGGCCACCCGCTTGACCTTCTTCATCTGTTCCATGAGGTTGGCCTTCGTCTGCATCCGTCCGGCCGTGTCGATAAGGACCACGTCCCGGTGGCGTGCCCGCGTGTGCTGGACGGCGTCGAAGGCCACCGCCGCGGGATCGCTCCCCGCCTCGTGGGCGATGAGCTTCACTCCCAGGCGAGAGGCGTGGATCGCCAGCTGTTCGATGGCTCCGGCCCGGAAGGTGTCGCCGGCGGCGAGGACGCAGGTCAGGCCCTGGGCCTGGAAGAGGGAGGCCAGCTTGGCGATGACGGTGGTCTTCCCCGTTCCGTTGACGCCCACGAACAGGAGGACGACGGGCTTCTCCCGCTCCTTCGCGAAGGCCACGAGGTCGATGGTGGGGACCGCCAGCGCGCGTTGGACCGACCGGCGGAGCGCCTCCCAGAGCCCGGCCTGAAAGCTCGTCTCCCGGGAGATATGCTTTCCCAGGAGCTCCTCCTCCATGGACCGGGTGATGGCGGAGACGACCTCCAGGGCGACGTCGGATTCCAGGAGGGCGATTTCCAGGTCGGCGAGGTAGCGATCGAGGACCGCACGTTTGATTTTCCGGCCGGACTCCTCCGAGACGAGCTCCGCCAGCTCCCCCGGCGCCTTCTCCTTCCACCCTAGGAGCTTCTTCCGGAGGGTCTCAAACACCCGTGCCCTCCCCCGACTCACCCTGCGCCTGCTCGTAGGCCTCTTGGATCCGCGCCGCCTGCTCGTTGGCCTGGCCTTCCACGGAGGCAATGCGGCGGAGGAGGTCCTCCTGGACCGTGGTGAGCTGCCGAATGCGGTTGTCCAACCGCACGAGGGCCGATTCGATGCTGTCATCAAGGGCCACTTCCGCCCCGAGGCCGACAATGCACCGCTCCACGTCCGCGATGTGGGCGAACAAGAAGGAGTTCGCCCCGATGGGGACGAGGATCTCCGTTCCGACAGGGGCATCCTGGTATGCCGCCATGGTGTCACGGGCGCGGTTGTACTCCTGGAGGGAGTACCGGAGCGCCTCTTCCTGCCGAGTGAGGGCGTCGAGCTGGGCCCGTGTGGTCTCGAGGGCGGCCACGGCCTGCTGGAGCCCCACCTCCTCCGCCACGTCACCCCTCCCCCAGCTGATAGGTCACCACGGGATCCTCGACCTCCTCCGGGGGCACCTCCACGGCCTCGGCGATCGTGATGTCCCTTCGCTTCGCCCGGTGCTTGCTACCCAGGTCCGAGAGGATCCGCTCGACGGCCTCTTCCCGGGTCTCTGCGGCGACCTCCAAGGTGAAGGGCTGCCGGGTGCGACCCATACGAAACGCCCCGCGGAGGCGGAAGGCCTTCACGGCCGCTTCAAACGCGGCCGGGGTAAAAACCTATCTTCCGCTGCGAATCCGTCGGAGGATCGCCTTGGCGTCCCCCTCCGTGACCCCCTCCAGAGAGGCCAAGGTCTTCACCTTCACCCGCTTCAGTTTCCGGGCGGACCGGAACTCCTCCGCGACGGCGGCCACGACCTCCGGGGCCAGGCCCTCAATCTCCCGCAGTGCCATCTCGAGGTCGATCTGCTCCTGGGCCTTCCGCTGCAGGCCCTCCAGCCTTCTCGCCGATTCCCCGTCGTCGGGTGCCAGCTCCGTGGCCCGGCGGAGGCTGGCGATGGCCGGACCCTGAAGACCCAGGTCCTGCTCCAGGGCGCCCTTGAGGGCCCACACCTCGGGGTTCTCCGCCGCCCCCTCCGCCGCCTGCTCGCAGATCTGGAGGGCCTCCTCCAGCTTTCCCGCCCGGGCGGAGGCGCGCGCCTTCTTGAGGAGGAATCCCGGACTCTCGGGATTCAGCCCCTCGCCGTGACCCTCCTCGATGGACCGGATCTTCTCCTTCAGCTCCGGGTCCTCGGGGGCCAGCCGCTGCGCCTCCGTGTAGGCCTCCCACGCGAGCTCGACCTCCCCCATTCGGGCCATGACGTCCCCCTTCCGCATCAGCGCCGTGACGACGGCCGGACTCCCCCGCAGGATGGCATCGTAGCACTCGAGGGCGTCGTCGGTGCGCCCCTCCCCCTCGAGCAGACCGGCCTTGTCCAACAGGGCCCCCTGATGCCACGGATCGAGGGCGAGGAGGCGGTCGAGGGCCTCCAAGGCGTCTCCGGGGCGATGGACCCGGCGCAGGAGCTCCGCCTTCTTCAAGAGGGCCCGGAGGTTGCGTCGGTCGAAGCTGAGGATGGTCTCGTAATCCTCCAAGGCTTCTTGGTACTCCCCCATGGCCATGCGATCCTCCGCCTTGTCCAAGAGCCCGCTGATGTCCGTCCCCCGGGAGCGCAAGGCCGCCCGGTCGGGGTCCTCGGCCGTCTCGGTCATGGGCGGGGGGCTTCCCTCGACCTCGTAGGGCTCCACCTGATCCGGCGGTGGGGGAAGCTCCTCGTCCTCCCCACGCGTCGGTCTCTCAGGCTTCGCCAGGCGCTCGGGCCCAGCGGGTGCGGTGGGCCGGGGCGCGGGCTGGGGGCGAACGGGATAGGGGCGATACAGTCCGTAGGCGGGGTTCCACCCCCGGGGAACGGGATAACGGGGGGCCTGGCCAGGCTGCCAGGGCCATCGCCACGCGACAGGACGCCGTGTGTAAACGGGCTGACCCGGCGACCATCCCCGGGCCGGAGGGGGCCGACGGGCGGACCGGGGATGCCGGGCGGGGGCCGGCCTTGCCTTGAGTCCCGCCTCACGGAGGGGTCTCAGGTAGACCAGCCAGGCCAGCTGGGAGACCGCCACGATCCCCATAAGGAGGGCGGCCAGGTTGATGAAGCCGCTGGGGAGTGCCAGGTTCACCTTGTAGGTGAAGGTGGTGGTCGTCCCGGCCAGGTTCTCGAACGTGACGATGTAGGGGAGGAAGGAGGTGGACGTGAGGGCGAAGGTACGCTGCTGCCCCGCCGCGAGATCCACGCTTCGACTCGGAGGCCCCGTGCCCTCCTGGATTTGCACCCGGAGGGAGCCGCTCTCCACGACCACCTGGAGACTCTGGGCGTGGCTGATGCCCAGGGCGTCCCGGCTGTTGAAGGTCAGCGGGAAGGTGCCTCCTGCCTCGAGGCCGCGCTGGGAGGTGGGAGAGAGGAGGTTCAGCGTGAGGGCCTTCACGGGGGGGACGAGGAGGAGCACGGCGAGGAGGAGGGCGATGGCAAAGGCCTTCTTGGCGTTCCGCCAGCTCAAATCGACCAGGATGTACTTCTGGCCCTCGCGGGGGGCGGACCGGATCTCCAGGAATCGAAAGGCGATGAGCTCGAGGGAGAGGACGGCGAGGGCGACGACGAGGAGGGGGAGGGCCGCCAGGAGGGGGATGTAGAGGGGGTTGGAGCGGGGGCCTGCGTTGGCCACCAGGAGGGCGGCAATGGCCAGGACGGCGATGACCTGGAGCGGGATGAGAAGCCCCTTGAAGAGCCGAACCTGGGCGAACCTGCCGGCATCCTTAGGTGGGCCCTTGGGTTCCATCGCCAGCCGTCCCCGAAGTCAGGGTAGCCACCCCTCGGCACATGAGGAAGATGGCCAGATACTCGGGGACGCTGTTCTGCCCGGGTTCCAAATTAAAGGTTTCGCCCATCATATCAGTATCAATAGCCTGGGGGGTCGCGACGCGGATTTTCTCGTGGGCGTACAGGTCCGGGACGGCGTCCGTGAGGGGATCGAAGGCGTCCAGCTCGTCCCGGGTGAGCGGCACGACGCGAAGCCCCGTCTTGCCGTGGAGGCTCCCCATGAGGCGGATGAGGCGCTTCGTATCGGAGGTCACCGGCTCGTCAGTGGCCCCCTTGGCGTACTCCACCCCCTGTGCCACGAGGGAGGGCCCGCTCCCCGGCGGGAAGAAGTCGAGAAGGCCGGCCTCGACGCGCGCGCGCGCCCGATCCCTTCCCAGCCGATGGAGGGTGTCGTAGATCTTTCGCGCCCGGATGGGTCCCACCCCTTCGAGCTGCCGCAGGGCATCGATGGCCTCCCCCTCGGGCAGGTCGGCAAGCTCCTCCAACCATCGCACCACCCCCCGGGTCGTTCGCCCCCTCCACCCGGGGTCGGAGGCGGCGGGGATGCGGAAACGCTTCAGGGTCCTCGTCCGATCTCCGTAGGTGCGCTCCTCGAAGGGTTCTCGCCGCCCGACGATCTGGAGATCCAGGCCCGTTCCGGTGATGTAGTCCACGATTTCCCGTCGCTCGTGGCTCTCCAGGGTGAAGACCCGTGGGTCGCGGACGTGAATGTGATAGCCCCGGGCTCCGGAGAAGGCGAGGTGGAGGTCCTCCTCGCGAAAGCCCAGGTCCGGGACGAGGAAGTCGTCGATGAGGCGGATGACCTGCGCCTTCACCGCGTCGAGCATCCCCCGGTACCCCAATTCCTGCCACCCCGGGATGTGGTCCGCATCCAGGTCGAAGATGAGGTCCGCGCCCATCCACCCCTTCTCCCCCATCGTGGGAGCTCCCGGGACTTCGTAGTAGGCGGCGGAGTGGTAGATGTGGGCCGGCGACTTGGAGCGAATGTAGCGATAGAGGTCCGCCTCCCGGGGGAAGGCCAGGTGGCGGAGCACGAAGCCCCCCTCGAAGAGGATGAAGCCGAACTCCCGCCGGCCGAAGCGGGGCGGGAGGCGCAGGGGGTGGGCGCCGTAGTACTGGCCGAACTTGGCCTGCAGATAGCGGAGGGTGGCCTCGCGCTTCTCCTCCTCACCCACGGTTGTCCATGGGGAGGGGTCACTTAAGCGTTGACGGGGGGCCTCATGGGCGAGGCCGTGCCTCAGGAAGGCGGGACCCGCGTGTCCGGGGCCGGCTTCGACGCCGTCGGTCGGAGGTCCCAGAGACGGACCACCTCGACCTCTTCTCCATCGAGGAGGCTAGTGAGGCCCTGGACGTGACCGTCCCCTACGACGGCCACGATGCGAGGGTATGCCTCCTGCAGGCGCTTCAGTTCTCCGGCCATGTGGGCGTTCCGACGGTCCACCAGCACCTCCTTGACGGCCGGGTAGTCGCGAGCCAGGGCGTCCATGAACCCCGCATAATCCTCCTGGTACCGGTGCAGTTCCCGCTCGATCTGCTCCCGTCCGACGAAGAGGGACCCCAGGGCCGAGAAGGCGAGCTTGAGGAGTTCCAGGGGGCGGAGGGAGGCCCAGAGGTCCCGCCAGGTCAGGCGGGAGTCGACGTCGATGAGGGCCACCGGAATGCCGAGATGCCTCCCCGCGTCCCGCGCGGCCAGCATCTCCTCGCCTACGCCGGCTCCGTACTCCTCTGCGATGCGGCGCTGGAAGGCCGCTAGGAGGCTGTAGACGCCCGGTATCCGCCTGACTTGGTCGGGGTTGTCCAAAGTCTGCAGACGGAGCGGGTCGAGTTCCAGCGCGATGAGGTCGGGGCGGCGTCTCGCAATCTCCTCGTGGATGCGCGGGCCGAGGCGGAAGACGTGGCTGACCCCCAAGAGGGTAATCATCCCATGGCCAGGACCGCGCGGGACGCCTAAAAGGTTGGGGAAGCTGGCGACCGGGCGCCCGGTCAATCGAAACCGTGCCTACCCAGCAGGGGAACGAACACCACGCCTCCCAGGCTTCGCGTCCTCAGCTCCCCCTCGACCTTCTCGCCCAAGATCAGGTCCTGGAAGTACCGCGTCCCTACGGGCACGAGGAGTTTGCCCCCCTCCCGTAGGTCGTCGACGAGGGGCGGCGGAATCTCGGGCGCCCCGCAGGTCACGAAGATTCGATCGAAGGGACCACGCTCGGGGAGGCCCTGAGAGCCATCTCGGACGAGGACCTCTACCCGGTTCTGCAGGCCGAGGGCCTCGAGACGCGCTTGGGCCTTCTTGGCGAGGGACCCGATGCGCTCGACGGCGTAGACGTGCCCCGTGGGGCCCACCACGTGTCCAACGAGGGCGGCGTGGTACCCAGACCCGCCCCCAATCTCCAGCACCGACTGCCCCTCCTTGAGGTCCAGGTACTCTAGCATCATGCCCACCATGTGGGGGGCCGAGATGGTCTGACCCGAGCCAATGGTCAGGGGCGTGTCGTGGTAGGCGCTTACCCGTATGTGACGGGGGACGAACCGGTGGCGGGGCACGGCCCGCATGGCCTCGATGATGCGTGGGCTCCGAAGGACGCCGTCCCGGACGAGCCGCTGCACCATCCGCTCCCTCCTCGCCTCATCCTCCTCGGCCATTCAACGTCTCCCGGTTCGCCGGTGCGTACGGGGGCGACGGACGATCTGGCAGTACACGCGCACGATGTCGCGCGCGGGGACCACCCCATCTCGCACCGTGCCCCGCGGCGTCCTGATCCGGTGGATGACCCCTCGATCCCGGCCGAGACGGACCAGATCGCCGATCTCAAACTCCTCCTCCGGCGGCGCGGGCACCTCGAAGGCCACGGTCCGCCGGCCCTTGTTCAGGGAGAACTTGACCGTCACCCGGTCGATGCGCTGGCTCCAGAGGGTCGTGATGGTCTCGACGGGGGCCTCCTCTAGGCGCCGCTCCCCCGCCTCAATGGCAGTAATGCGGACGACGCCGCCATCTACCTCCATGGTGTCGCCGACGCGAATCTCCTCCCCCGGAAAGAGGTCCACGGCGACCCGTCGCGAGGCGCTTCCGTCGCTGACGACGAGGGGGACGGAGAGGGGGGCCCATTCCCGATACGTCTCTCGTCGTGTGTGGCCGCAGCGGAGACAGCGGAACACGCCCTCCAGGACGAGCTCCCGACCCCGAGACAACCGACCCCGAAGGACCCGATGGGGCGCCCGTCCGCAATTGGGACAATCCAGGTGGAGGGCGCTCGGCGACTCCATCCCGTCCCCATAATCGAGGGGCAGATATAAGGCGTCGAGTATCAGAGCCGGCGCTCCCAGCCGCAATCGCTCGTCACGACCCTGCCCTTCCGTGCGAGCGGCCCCTCGCACCGGGGACACGTGGCCTTCTCAAGAAAGTGGTCGACCCAGGCCTCCCGGACCTCGCCCACACTCTCCGTTTGGATGCGGGAGAGGGTCTCGCGAAGTTCCGCCGTGGTGGCCAGGTCGTCCAAGGCAAGCGTGGGGAGGGGAGCCTCCCGCTGGGAGACTCGAATCAGGGGGGCCAGCAGAATGCCGAAGCCGATGCCCCCCAGGTGGGCCGCCTGGGCGATGCCCGTCTGGACCCCGAAGAAGAGGAGCAAGGCCTCCCCCAGGATGACCACGCCCACTGCCAGGTACACGGGGGTCCGGGGGAGGATGAAGAAGACCAGGACAAAGAAGATGCGCTCCCGCGGATACAGAGCCAGGAAGGCGCCGGCGATGCCCATGATGGCCCCGGAGGCCCCCAGGGCAGCGACGAGTCTCCCCCATTCCACCAGGGCGAAGAGGAGCGAGGCCGCCAATCCGGCCGAGAGGTAGAGGGCGGCGAAGGCGGGGCCCCCGACCCGATCTTCGAGGGGAAGCCCCAGGAGGTACAGGAAGAGGATGTTGAAGACGACGTGGAGGGCACTGGCGTGGAGGAACATGCTTGTGATGAGGGTCCAGAGACGCAGTTCCACGAGATCCTGCGGCTTGAACAACAGATTCTCGATGATGAACGGGCCGAGGGCGGGGTCGGTTGAGAAGTTGACCAGCAGGATGAGGAGCAGGAAGAGGGTGAGGTTCGCGAGGACGAGGGAGGGGGTGAAGTACGTCTTCCGGAGGAGGGGGTAGAGGAAGCTGGCCGCCGCGATGGCGAGGACCAGGAGGAGGAGCCAGAGCACTCGGGACCCAGGGCGAGGAACTGTTATGAACCTTGGCCGGGCTGAAGCGCCATGGACCTGGACCCCGGTCTACGGAT
Organism: Thermoplasmata archaeon; assembly: GCA_046759985.1. Lineage (GTDB taxonomy): Archaea > Thermoplasmatota > Thermoplasmata > RBG-16-68-12 > JAJISG01 > JAJISK01. The sequence continues at coordinate 1,196 of JBHIDH010000017.1, read as the reverse complement.
CGAGGAGGACGACCGGGTCTACCGGCCTGCGGAGGATAGCTATCTCCTCCTCCGCACCATCGAGCTGGGCGGAGCCTTGTCCTTCCTGGAAATCGGCTCGGGGACCGGTCTCATCGCCCTCCATGCGGCGCGGCAGGCGCGGACCGTGGCCACGGACATCAACCCCTCCGCCGTCTCCCTCTCTCAGGCGAACGCGCGGAACAACGCCCTCCCCCTGGATGTGGTCCGGGCGGACCTCTTCCGGGGCCTTCGCGGCGCCTTCGACGCCATCGCCTTCAATCCGCCGTACCTTCCCCTCCGTCCCCGGGGCAAATGGCTTGATCACGCATGGAGCGGGGGTCGAGGCGGGGACGAGGTCGTCCTTCGATTCCTTCGCGAGGCGCCCCCCTTCTTGGCGGAAGGGGGGGTCATCTTCCTTCTCCTCTCCTCCCAGAACCGGGAGGCCCTGCGGGTAGCCCGGAGGGATTACAGGGCGGAGGAGCGGGGAAGGGAGGCCCTTTTCTTTGACGAGATCGTCGTCCACCGGCTCCGTCCGCGGGCCTGACGACGGGCCCTATTGACCCCGGAAGCAACCTATAATTACGGACCCTTACTCCCCACGGGTCGTCCCGTGAAGGTCGTCACCGGTTCCGCCTCCGTCCCCCTGGCAAAGGAGCTGGCCCGGATCCTCGCCCTCGACCTCGTGGTTGCGGAGGTGCGCGCCTTTGCCGACGGGGAGCTTCACGTGCGCGTCCCGGACGAGGTGGCGGGGGAGGACCTCGCCGTCGTCCAGACGACGTATCCCAACGACAGACTGCTGGAACTCTTCCTCCTCCAAGACGCCCTCGAGGACGCGAGCCCGGGTCGGGTGACCGTCGTCGTTCCGTACTTCGGGTACGGCCGGCAGGACAAGCGGTTCCAACCGGGCGAGGCCATCAGCTCCCGGGCGGTGGCCAAGCGCCTGGAGATCAGCGCCGACGCCCTCCTGACGGTGGACGTCCACAACGAGCGGGTCATGGACTACCTCGACATCCCCGCCTTGGACGTCACCGGCATGCCCGCCCTGGCTCGGCGCTTCGAGGAACTGGACGTGGAAATGGTCCTGGCTCCCGATGAGAACGCCTCCCGCCACGCGGAAATGGTGGGCGCGCTGATGGGAATCCCGTGGGACTACCTGAAGAAGGAGCGCCTCGACAGCTGGACGGTGGAGACGGAGG
>JBHIDH010000016.1:0-29112 GCA_046759985.1 Thermoplasmata archaeon | reverse complement strand
GGTGGAGCTCACCGAGTGGCATCGGGATCTCTACCAGGCGCCCGACATCGGCGGCCCCGACCCGGGCCGCCAGTTCGACGAACACCTGGATCGAGTGGGATCCGAGAACGTGTGGGTCGCCGAGGCGGAGGGACGCGTGGTGGGCATGGCGGGCCTGATTCCCGGGGAGCAGGTGGACGAACTGGAGCCCCTGGTGGTGACCGCGGCCCACCGGCGGCGCGGCATCGGCGCGCGGCTGGCCCACGCCGTCATCCAGGTCTCGCGGGAGCGGGGAGCCTCTTATCTCCGCGTGCGGCCCACGGCCCGCAACGCCCTCGCGTTGGGGTTCTTCCACAAACAGGGGTTCGATGTCCTGGGCCAGGTCGAGCTGCTCCACGATTTCCGACCTGAGGACCGCCGGACCTGGCGCGTGGGGGAGACCCTCGCGAAGCTTGCCTTCAAGGTCTAGCCCCGGCCGCCATATCCTTAATAGCGCAAAGGCGGATGACGAGGCGATACCATGCCAGACAAGACGACCCTCTCCGTCATCAAGGCGGACGTGGGGAGCGTGGCCGGCCACCAGGCGGTCCATCCCCGCCTGGAGGAGATCGCGCAGGAGTCCCTGGAGAAGGCCCAGGAAATGGGGGTCCTGCGGGACTTCTACGTGACCCACTGCGGAGACGACCTGGAACTCGTCATGACCCACCGGCTCGGGGTGGACAACCCCAAGGTCCACGAGCTCGCGTGGCTCACCTTTCAGAAGGCCGCCAAGGAGGCGGAGGACCTCCACCTCTACGCCGCCGGTCAGGATCTCCTGGTCGACGCTTTCGCCGGGAACGTCCGCGGCCTGGGCCCGGGGAGCGCGGAGCTGGAGTTCCAGGAGCGCAGGGCGGAGCCCGTCGCCGTCTTCATGATGGACAAGACGGAGCCCGGGACGTTCAACTTCCCCATCTTCCGCATGTTCGGGGACCCCTTCTGCTCCGCCGGCCTCGTCATCGACACCGCCATGCACGAGGGCTTCCGCTTCGAGGTCTGGGACATCAAGGCCCACCGCAGGGTCTTCTTTGCGTGCCCGGAGGAGATGCACGACCTCCTCGCCTTCATCGGGACCAAGGGGCAGTACGTGATCAAGCGGGTCTACCCCCGGGCGGACCAGGTCAAGGAGGGGGAGGCGGTCGCGTGCGTGAGCACCGACAAGCTGGCCCACATCGCGGGGAAGTACGTGGGGAAGGACGACCCGGTGGCCATCGTGCGGTCCCAGTCGGGCCTCCCCGCGATGGGGGAGATCCTGGAGGCGTGGGCGTGGCCCTTCCTGGCGGCGGGGTGGAACCGGGGGAGCCATAACGGCCCCGTCCTCCCCATCACGATGGCACAGAACCGGGTCAGCCGGTTCGACGGCCCGCCTCGGGTCTTCGGCCTGGGCTTCCAGGTCGGCGATGGCGAGCTCGTCGGGCCCGTGGACCTCTTTGACGACCCCGCCTTCGACCCCGTCCGGCAACAGGCCGCGGAGGTGGCCGACTACATGCGCCGCCACGGCCCCTTCGAGCCCCACCGGCTCCCCATGGACGAGATGGAGTACACCACGATGCCCGCGCTCATGGCCAAGGTGAAGGATCGGTGGGAGGAAGTGGCCTAGTCGCCCCGCCGTCCCGGCCCTGCAGGTAATCGGCGATCACCAGGACGATATTCAACAGGACAGGACGAGAACAAGAGTCCGCACTCCTTGAGCCCCGCGCTGACGTCACGAAGGTGATCTACCTCCGGGAGCTCGCCCTCCTGATGCTTTAAGGCACGCCGACTCCTTCAAGTCCCCGTGGACACGCCCCTCCTCATCCTCAACTTCAAGGCGTACCCGGAGGCGCTTGGTTCCCGCGGGCTGGAACTCGCTCGCCTCGCGGAGGAACAGAGCGAGGAGACCGGCCAGGCCGTGGCCGTCGCCCCCTTCGTGGGTGACCTGGCCCGGGTCGCGGACCACGTGGCCATCCCCGTTCTGGCCCCGCACTGCGACAACCTGCCCCTGGGGAGCCACACGGGATGGGTTCCGCCCGAGGCCGTCCAGGCCGCGGGTGCCGTGGGAACCCTCCTCAACCACGCGGAGAGGCCTCTCCCCGAACCCACCTTGCGGGCGACGGTAAGTCGGTGCCGCGATCTGGGCCTGGAGACGGTGGTGTGCGCCCACGACTTGGGGGCGGCGAAGACCGCCGCCGCCGTAGGACCCACCTTCCTGGCCGTAGAGCCCCCCGAACTGATCGGCGGGGACGTCTCCGTGACCACGGCGAACCCCCAGGTGGTTCGGCGCGTGGTGGACGAGGTGAAGGCCATCGACGCCGGGGTGAAGGTCCTTTGCGGGGCCGGCATCAAGACGGGGGAGGACGTCCGGCAGGCCCTGGCCCTCGGGACGCAGGGGGTCCTGCTGTCCTCCGGGGTGGTGAAGGCCCCCTCGCCCCGCCGTGCCCTGACGGCCCTCCTCGCGGGCCTCGAAAGGTAGGCTGCGTGCACGCGACTCGGGTTTAAGGACGCCCGGGCACCCGGGGGGCATGTGGGTCCGGGCCGTCCTCCTGGGGCTGCTGGCGCTGACGCCCCTCGCCGTCGTATCCGAAGGAGAGCCGGAGGGGGTCGGCCTGGTCCTCAACGAGGTGCTGTACGACCCCGCGCCGGGGGAGGGCGAGTGGGTGGAACTCTACAACGCCGGCAGGACCCTGGACGTGGCGGGCTTCGCCCTCACCGACCAGGACGGGCATGTGTACCGCTTCCCGCCCCTGGTCGTCCCCCCGGAAGGCTACCTCGTCCTCAGGGTGGGTCCCGGGGTCGACACCGCGGTCCCGGGGGAACCGGCGACGCTTCACATGGGCTTCGCCCTCCCGATCCTCAACGACGATGGCGATGACCTCCTCCTGGAGGGTGGGGGTCGGTTCCTGGATTTTCTCCGATATGGGGAGGGCCCGGCCGCAGACCCCCCTCCGCCCCAAGCCCCTTGGGTGGGGTCGGCCGACCTCGTCCCCGAGGGGCTTTCCCTCGCGCGAATCCCCAACGGCGTCCCGGAGGCCCGCGCGGCGGACTGGAGACCCGCCCTTCCCACGCCGGGTCGCGCGAACGGGTCACCGCCTGCCTCCTCCCTCCTCCTCGTCGAGGTCCTGACCCACGCCCCCCGCGATGACGAGTACGTCGTCGTCGCCAACCAGGGTCCTAGCCCGGCCCGGTTGGCCTCGTGGACGCTCTCGGACGGGGAGGGAGCGTGGATCCTGCCGAACCTGACCCTGCTCCCGGGAGACACCCTCCTCCTTGCCCGGAACGCGACGGCCCTCTGGGAGGACGCGGGCCTCCCCGCGGATGCGTGTGTCCGAGGCTGTGCGCGCCTCCTTGCCGTCCGCGGCTCCCTGGCCCTCCGGGACCAAGGCGATGAGCTCCGACTCGTCGACCCCGCGGGCCAGCCGGTGGACGTCTTCCTCTACGGAGACGTTGCCCCCACGGAGGGGTGGGTCGGGGAGCCGGCCCCGGCCCTCGGGAGGGGACTCGTGGCGCGCCGGAGGAGCCCGGCTGACGGCGGACGGGACACGAACACCTCCGCCGACTGGGCCTGGGAGCGGGCCTTCCGCCTGGGTCAGAGCCGTCGACCGCCCGCCTCCTTCGCGGATGTGACCGTCAAGCCCCTCCTGTCCCCGGACGACAGCCGGGCGGGCCTCCTGGCCTTGCTCGGGAGTGCCCGATCCCGGATCGACCTGGCCGGGTTCACCCTCACGAACGACGCCGTGGCCCAGGGGCTTCGGGAAGCGCTGTCGCGCGGAGTCCGCGTCCAGATCGGTGTTGAGGCGAGCCCCCCGGGAGGCATGGGCGGGGAGGGGAAGCGCGTCCTCGCGAGTCTCGAGGGGGCGGGGGCGCAGGTCCTCCTGATGGGCTCCCACGGGGAGGGGGGGTGGCGCCGGTACGCTCTCCACCATGCCAAGTACCTCGTGGTCGACGAGGCCTGGCTGGTCCTGGGATCCGAGAACTTCTCGCCCCGTGGCTACCCCGCGAAGGTGGGGAACCGGGGTTGGGGCGTCGCCGTCCATGGCCCCGCCCTGGCCAGCTGGTTCCGCGAGGTGATCGGGGAGGATTGGGACGCCAACCGGAGCGACGTCCAATCCCGGTCCGGGCCGACGGGGTCCGGGGCGGTGGAGGACCTCGAGTCGGGCCCGTCCCCCTTCGCCCCGCCCCTCCCCCGCGCGGATGTCACGGTCCTCCTGGGGCCGGACAACGCGGTCAGCGAGGACGGCCTTCTCGGCGTCCTCAGACGGGCGAGGGACCGCATCGAGGTGGAGCTGTTCTACCTCCGGTGGATGTGGGGAGGGCAGACGAATCCCCTGCTGGCAGGGCTCTTGGAGGCGGCGGCGCGCGGGGTGACCGTTCGCATCCTGTTGGATGGCCAGCCCTACAACGTCAGGGGGGAGGAGGACAACGACGAGGCGGTTCGGCGGTTGAATCGCCTGGCGGGGGAGGGAGGGCTCCCGCTGGAGGCACGCATCTTTCCCGGGGACCCGGACGGCATCGTCAAGCTCCACAACAAGGGACTCATGGTCGACGGGAGGCGCGTGTGGGTCTCGAGCATGAACTGGAACCTCGCCGGCGCCTACGCGAACCGGGAGGCGGGCCTTCTTGTCGATTCCCCCGAGGTCGCGCGGGTGTTCCAACGGGCCTGGGAAGCGGATTGGGAAGCCGGAATCTCCCTCGACCCGGCCTCTCCGCCGGACGCGTGGGACGGGAGGATCCTCCTCGGGCTGGGTCTCGGGAGCGGGGGGGCCGCCGGCGCTTGGTGGTGGCGGTTGAGAACCACGAAGGAAGCTACAAATAAACACCCTCGGAAGGCTAGGACGTGGCGTCGGAGGTCCAAGCCGCCCTGCTCCCCATCTCGGCGGCGGAAATCGAGAAGTACGCGTACTGCCCGCTGAACTGGTGGCTCTACCGCCAGGGGGTGAGGGCCCGGGGGGAGGAGACGGTGAAAGGGCAGCGCCAGCACGCCCACCTCGCCCAGGACCTCTCCCGCGTCCTCCACCGGGAGTCGCGGGCCGCCGAGTGGGAGACCCTCGTCATGTACTTCGCCCTGGCCGCCTCCTTCGTCGCGGCCTTCGGGGTGACCCTGGTGGAGCGGCTGGACCTCCGCTTCGCCAGCATCTTCTCCGTCCTCGCCCTGATCTGGCTCCTGGCGGCCACCTTCCTCCTGTACCGAACCGAGAGCGCGACGGTCCCCGCCGAGCGGCTCGTGCAGGAGCGGCTCCTGGTCGTCTTCTCCATGGGCGCGACGTTGATCGCGCTGATGAGCCTCACCCTCTTCTACGTCCTCGACAACGTCGTCGCGAACATCCTGGAGGTGGTGGCCCTGGTGTGGCTCGTCGGGGCCTCCTTCTTCCTGTACAAGTCCCTCGCGAGCGTCCGGGCGGCCACGGAGGTCCGCAGCGCGTACAATCTAGGGGAGGCGCCCATCGAGTACGTGGACGACCTGGCGGGAGGAGCTCCGACGCTGGAGTCCCCGACCCACGGGCTGACGGGGCGGCCCGACCTCATCCTCCGGAACGACGGCGACCTGATCCCCGTGGAGATCAAAACGGGGCGGACGCCCCGGGGGCCCCTCTTCTCCCACATCCTCCAGGTGGCGGCCTACTGCCTCTTGGTGGAGGAGACCTACGGGTCGCGGCCGCCCTACGGGCTCCTGCGATACGGGGAGTCCGTGCACGAGATTGACTACACGGACGAGCTCGAGGACCTCCTCCTCTCCAAGCTCGACGAGATGCGGGCCGTCGCCGTCCAGGGGGAGGCGCACCGCAACCACCGCCGGCGGGGGAAGTGCCTCCGTTGCTCCCGCCGCCACGCCTGCGACGAGCGCCTCGCCTAGTCCTTCGGCCGCCCCGGGTTCAGCGCCCGGGACACCTCCTCCAGGCGTTCCCGGATGGCCCGCACCTCCTCACGCATACGCAGCATCTCCTGCTCGAAGGGGGTGAACTCGGAGGAGGCGAAGATCCGATGGGTCACGAAGACCCCGATGAACATGGCGCCCACGGCGCTGAGGACGGCCACGATGATGAAGGCCACGAGGAAGAGGATGGGGTTCGCGGCGAGATCCTCGAAGGTGAGAATCCCCATCAGCTCGAGGACGAAGACGATGAGCAGCAGCACGACGGCGACGATCCACAGGACCGTCCACCAGTTGAGCTTCACGCGACGTTCCCCCGTTCCATCAGGGTGGCGAAGGGGGTATTTTGCAGGTCCCGGCCCGTGATGACCCGGGGCGGGCTTCCGGTCTCGATGAGTCGCAGGGACCATCCTTCCAGCGACTCGAAGGCGACCACGTCCAACCGAACCCCGAACTGCTGCCCCCGTCCGTCCTCCGCCCCCGCCTCAAGGCGGAAGGAGGGCACGCTGTCCAGGGGGATGCGCTGCTCCAGCACCATGGCGCGCGTGGCATTCCGGAAGATGGACTCCGGACCCGTCGACGCGGTGACGTTGATGAACAAAGTCTGGTACAGGTAGGTGCCCGACAGGCTCGTCACGAGGGCGATGAGGGTTCCCTCATCGTAGCTAAGAATGAGGCGAGGCAGGCTGGTGAGGTCCTCCTGCGGCCCGATGAGACGGGGCGTGACCACGACGAGGGTGAGGAGGAAGAGGATGGTGGCGGCCATGAAGGCGGGCTTCAACATCCCTGTCCTCTATCCATGGGCCCGGGATAAAGGTTTCAAGCGGCCGGATGGGCCGGGCGGCAGGGAAAAGGGGGTGGGGCCCACATGGTCAGGGGGCCCCGAAAAAAAAGGGGGGAGGTAATCGTGATTATCGACGGAGCACGTCCTTCCGGAGGCGGTCCGCCTCCTCGAGGGCCAGCTCCGCGTCGCGGATGCGCTTGACCTTGTCGGGAACCAGTTCGATTCGACCGTACACCAGGTCCCGCACGGCGGCCCGGATGGCCTCCGATCGGGAGGGAAAGTCGTCGACGGCAACCAGGAAATCGAGGGCCTTGATGAAGCGCTTCGGAAGCCGAATCGTCAACTTGTCGGGTTTGTTTTCCAGGAATCCCACTCCTTCAGAGGTCGTATCGACCTCCTACGTACCCCTTTTCGACCCCCGGATAAGGCCTCCCGTATTTAAGACCTGGTGAAGTCTGTCGTCAAACTTAAACACCGCCCTCCGATGGGCCGGCGTGGCGTCAGGGGAGCCCCTCCTCATGTTGGCGGGGCCCGTGAAGATCGACCCGCGGGTCATCCGGGCCATGGCGACCCCCTCCCTCGGACACCGGACCCCCCACTTTCGGGGCCTGAGCACGGAGATTCGGGACCTCCTCCGGTACGCCTTCGGCACGGAGGGCCCTGTGGGCCTCCTGTCGGGTTCGGGCACCGCGGGCTTGGAGGCCCTGCTGGCGGGCATCCTGCGAGCCGAGGATCGGGTCCTCTGCCCCACGAACGGGAAGTTCGGAGAGCGGGTGTGCGAGATCACCGCCCGCTACGCCCGGGTGGAGCGGCTCGACTTTCCGTGGGGCCGACCGGTCCACGTGGAGGCGGTCCGGGAGGCCTTGGAGGAGCGGGCGTATGACGTCCTGGCCCTCTGCCACAACGAGACGTCCACGGGGCTGACCAATCCCGGGGAGGAGTTGGGTCGTCTGGCCCGGGAGGCAGGCCTGCTCTACCTCGTGGACGGCATCACCTCCGTGGCGGGCCTCCCGGTGGCGATGGAGGCCTGGGGCATCGACGGCCTCGTCCTCGGGTCCCAGAAGTGCCTGGCCGCGCCCGCCGGGCTCTCCGCCGTCGCGCTCTCCGCCCGGGGCTACGCCCGCCTCCGGGAAGACCGCGCCTACTACCTGAACCTCAAGGCCCACGTCGACCGGCTGGAGGCAGGGAGCACTCCCTACACCCCCGCCATCCACCTCTTCCTGGCCTTCCGGGAGGCCCTCCGCCTCCTACGCGAAGAGGGGCTCGAGGCCCGCCTCACCCGGACGGCGCGTCTCGGGGCCGCGAGTCGCGCGGCGGGGGACGCCCTCGGCCTGCCCCTCTTTCCCGACAGGGCCTACGCCTCCAACACGGTGTCCGCCTTCGCCTACCCGGAGGGCGTGGACGACTCCCTGCGGGCGCGGCTGGGGGAGGACCACCGCGTCCTGGTGGCGGGCGGACAGGGGCCCCTCAAGGGCCGGATCTTCCGCATCGGCCACATGGGCGTCTGCAGCTTCTCCGACCTCCTCGCGACCTTTCGCGCCCTGGAGGCGGTCCTGGGCGACCTGGGCCACCCCATCGAGGCCGGGGCGGGCGTCGCGGCGGTCGAGGCGGCCAGGGAGGACGCGGGCTAGGCTGCCTCCGCGTTCGCCGTCACCCAAGGCGCCCCGGCGGCGTCGGTCCGCAGGTTCTGCGCGACCCCGGTCTCCTCGATGGGCAGGGCCAGGCCCACCCCGTGCATGAGAATCCCCGTCCACGCGATCATGGCCCCGTTGTCGACACACAGGTCCCTGGACGGGACGAACATGCGGGCCTCCCGGGCCCTCGCCATGTCGGCCACCATGGCGCGCAGCCGTTCGTTGCACGCGACCCCACCGCCCAGGAGGACCTCGTCCTTCTCCAGGTGGGCCATGGCCCGCTCCGCCACCTCCGTCACCATGGCGTAGGTGGTCTCCTGCAAGGAGAAACACAGGTCCTCCACCCGCGCCCCCTTGGCGTGCAGGGCCTGGGCCGCGGTCAGGATGCCGGAGAAGGCCACGTCCATGCCCTTCACGGAATAGGGGAGCGGCAGCAGCTCGTGGCCGTCCCGCGCTCGGCGCTCGATCTCCGGTCCTGAGGGAAAGGGGAACCCCAGGGTTCGGCCCACCTTGTCCAGGAGGTTGCCGAGCCCGATGTCGAGGGTCTCTCCGAAGACGCGGTAGCGGCCGTTGGCGTAGGAGATGACCTGCGTGTTGCCGCCGGACACGTACAGGAGGACGGGGTCCCGGGCCGCGGTGGCCACGCGCCCGATCTCCACATGGGCGATGCAGTGGTTCACCCCGACGATGGGCACCCCGAGGGAGAGGGCGAGGGCCCGGGCCGCGGTGGCCACAGTCCGGAGACAGGGGCCCAGGCCGGGACCCTGGGAAAAGGCGATTAGGTCGAGGTCACGGAGCCTGACACCCGCCTCCTTCAGCGTGGCCCGGAGGACGGGGCGGAGGCGGGCGGCGTGATGGTTCGCGGCCTCGCGGGGGTGAATCCCGCCCTCCGCAGGAAGGTACATCTCCCCCCGGTTGGCCAGGATGCGACCCGCGTCGTCGACAATCCCGATCCCGATCGTGTGGGCCGTTCCCTCGAGGCCGAGACATCGCATGCCGAAATTCCAACGGGGTGGACGATAAAAGCGTGCGGCCTAGGACTCCTCCCGCGTGGGGTCGGCCTCGACGCCCCTCGTGACTGCCATGAGGCTGACCTCCTTGACGTCCTGGAGGGTGAAGGACTTCCCCGTCTCCCGCTTCCACCGGAGGTAGAAGAAGAGGGCCACCGCGACGACGACCAGGACGACGGCAACGCCCAGGAGGAAGTTGGAGCGGAAGGCGGTGAGGACGAGGTTGAACGAGTAGGCCACCATGAAGGTCCCCGCGAAGGCCCCGAGGATGATGGCCGACCAGACCTTCTTCGCGTCCATGCCGCTCATCTTTCCGAGGATGGTGGCACTGACCGCCCCCGATCCCTGGAAGGGCACGATGACGAACAGGATCAGCCCGAGGTAGGCGAGCTTGCTGAACCCTCGTCCCTCCTCGATCATACGCTTCGCCTTCACCTCCATCTTGTGCGCCCACCTGCCCAGGAGGGGGACGTAGTAGAGGACCCGGTAGTTCCAGAGGAGGAAGAGGCCGACCAGGACGTCCACCATGGCGATGGAGAAGGCCATGAGGGCAGGGTGGATGCCCAGGGAGACGCCCAGGGGGATGACGGACTCCTTCCCGAAAGGAGGGAAGAAGTAGGCCGCCAGGAGGGGGAGGAGAAGGCGCCCGGTCTCGCCCATGACGTAGAGGTAGGCGAGGAATAGGGCCGCGATGAAGAGGGGGATGATGGCCTTGCCAAACCCCAGGAGGAACTGGCGGAGGGTCAGGTCGCGGATACGAAAACTGGCCTCCTCGAACATGCCTCGGGCTGTCCCCCTGTCGAGGCAAGCCAGGCACGGAGATTTTTATCAGGGGTTCGACGAAAATATCTGTTCTGATTACCGGAATCAGGAAGAGGAGCGGCGGGGGGAAGGAGGATGGGCTCGCCCGGATTCGAACCGGGGACCTTCACCATGTCAAGGTGACGTCATAACCCCTAGACTACGAGCCCCGCAGGAAGAATGGTACGCATCATTAAGGCTTTCCCGCTCCCTCACGGATGTCGCCCGTGAGGGCCGCGGTGGCGATGGCCGGCCACCAAGCCCCCCTGTTCGTCGCCCTCGGGTAGCTCTCCTTCAAGGAAATCGGGCCTACTCGTCTGGTTTATCTGGATGGGAGTGAGACTGCTACGGAAAAGCTCCTAGAAGCCTCTGCTGAAGCGGGCCATGACCGGCCGTCCCTCGTCTCTCGGTAGCCTTTCTTCACGGAGACCCGGGGATGCCAGGGACACGCCGGAAGTGCGCAACCGCCATAAGGCCACGCCGCCGTAGCGGGCCTAATGGCGAAGGAGCCGGTCAACCTCTTCGAGTTCGCCCACGCTCATCGAGACGAGGTCGTATGGATGAGCCAGAACACCAACACGATTCCCCTCGACCCGGCTATCGAGGAGGCCGTCCGGGAATCCCTTCGCTCGGGGGAGTACCGCCTCTACCCCTATCGGCCGGGCGTGTTTGGCCTCCCTGAGGCCGTCCTGGCGGACCTCTCCCTCGAGGGATGTGAGGTCTTCCTGACGAACGGGGGCATCGAGGCGCTGTACGCCGTCCAGCGGGCCTTCCTCGCGGAGGGGGACGAGATCCTGGCCACGGACCCGAGCTTCCTCCCCATCCATCACCAGGCGGAGATGTCTGCCGCCCGGGTCGTCGAGTTGCCCATCTACGGGGAGCCCTGGAAGCTGACGGCCGAAGCCGTGGAGGCCGCCGTGACGCCCAAGACACGTGCCCTCCTGGTCATCGACCCGCACAACCCCCTGGGCATCAGCTACACGGCGGAGGAACTCCGGGGGCTGGCGGAGGTGGCCCAGGACCATGACCTCCTCCTTCTCCACGACGTGACCTATCGGGACTTCAACCCCGGTCAGCATCTCGCCACAGAGTGGTACCCGGAGAAGACCCTGCTCTTCTACTCCTTCTCCAAGGGGCCGGGGCTTGCGGGCATGCGGGTCGGAGGCGTGGTGGGATCGCCCGCCTTGCTCCGCGCGGTGAGAGCCTTCGACACGAACGTCCTGGGGGTAAACGTCCTGGCCCAGCGGGCCGCACTGGCCGCCCTCCAGACCAAGGAGGGCTGGCTCCCTGGGCTCCAGGACACGTGCCGCACCAACCAGGAGATCATCCGAGGGGCGGTGGAGATGGCGGACGGCGCCTCCCTGCCGGTCTACCCCTCGCGCAGCAACTCCTTCATCGTGGACCTCCAGGACACGGGGGTGGACCCCAATCGGCTGGAGGAGAAAATGCTGCTGGACCACCTCGTCCACGTCCGGGCCGGCGGCTATCTATCCACGCGGTTCGGAGCGCACTTCGTCCGGATCTCCTTCTCCGTCCCGCGGGACGAGTGCGAGCGCTTCCCGGCTGCGTTCCTCAGGACCATCGAGGAGCTGCGCTCCTGACTCGAGCGGGCGGTCGCTCTAGGAGGAGTGCTCCTCGTGAGTAGCACCCCCTCCCCGGACGACGCCCTGGCCCCCAGCGGCCCATGGACCCAGGAGGAGGTCACCTACCTACGCTGGGCCTACAGCCACAGCCTCTCCGCCCGGCATCCGTGGGGGTGAGGCGGCGTTCGACCACGTCGGCGACGGGACCCTTAGATTACGAAGGGCAGGGGTGGACCACGCGAAGCGTCCAGCGACCCGCTACGGTGCCAGGCCGAGCTGGGCCATGAAACCGAGCTGGTCGAAGTAGTCGCGAGTCTCCGTAATCTCTCCGCCCTCGACCTTGTACACGCCGCAGCCCTGAAGTCGAACAGGCTTGTTCGTAGCGGGAATCGTCTCGCCGTCCGGTCCCTTGAGGGGTCCCGTGTGGGTCCCCGCGAAGGTGTATTCCCGGCAAACCCAGTCCCCCTGGCCGAAGCTCCGTTCCTTCTTGATGCGGGTGTCCGGAAAGGCAGCGACAAACCCCTCGAAAGCCTCACGAAGCGCTGCGCGCCCCTTGAGGGGCTCGGGGCTCGGACTATGCCAAACAACGGACTCCGCGAAAAGCTCGAAGTAGCGGTCCCATTCCTGGGCGTTGAATGCCTCATCTGCGCGGTCAATCACCCGCTCGTTCTCTTCTACACTCATTTCGTTTCACCTCCTCCCCCTGCGGGGCTTTGGGTGTTCGTACCGCGCCCCTCCGCGGCGCTTGCGCCCCGGCAGGGGATGTCACGCCTTGGTCTTTGTGGTGTTCTCACTGGTGAGAACAATCGAGGCCCATAGAGGCCCTGCTCTCCCTCCGCCCCGAAGGGGAGGTAACGGTTCCTTATAGGGTTTCACCCCATCTGTAGAGTGCTCCCGAGGGGATTCGAACCCCTGTCAGAGGCTTTCTTCGGCCCCCTCGGAACCGCGAAAGGCCCCTATGCTTGGCCGGACTACACTACGGGAGCGCGCGCTCGGCGCCGATAGAGGCGGGGCGTTAAATCAGCTACGACCCGCTCACCCGATGTAGCCCAGGTCCTTGGTGGGCTCCTCGGGCTTCGGCTCCTGCTGCTCCCGGAGGCGGGCGGTGATGGAGTCGATCTGCTTCGCCTTCTCCTCCAGGTCCGCGAAGTCCACCTCGACCCCGAGGGCCTTGGTGAGCACCTCCAGGACGGACCGGGCGCTCTTCGGGTCAACGAAGTAGCCGCTTGTCTCCCCCATGAAGCAGACGGAACGCATGCCGTAGAGGGCCCCGAGGCCCAGGAGGAGGCCGCTGGCCCCGTTGATGCCGGTGCCCGTCTCGCTCCGGGTGAAGACCACCCCGTAGTCCTCCATCTCCTTCACGAGACCCTCGTCCGTGGCCGCGCCGAAGACCCGGGGCTTGTCGATGATCTTGCCGACCCCGTAGCCCCCCAGGGTGAAGATTCGCGTCACGTTGAGGTCCTGAAGGACCTGCAGGATGAAGTCCGAGAGTTCGTATTGCCCCTCCGGATTGATGCCTTGGTAGTCCCCCACGAGGAAGACCAGGTCCACGCCCTTGCCGGCGCCTTTGGCGTAGTACATCTCGTTGTTGACGAGCTTCACGAGGCCCCCGTCGGTGACCATGACTTGAGGCGGGAAGTGCTTCGACACGATCTCCGCGAACTTCTTCGCCCCCAGCTCGTCGATGAGATGCTCCGCGGCGAGCTTCCCCACGTTGCCGATGCCCGGGAGCCCCTCGACGAAGACGGCGTTCTTCAGCTTCGGTTTTTCGAGATATCGGATGACAATGTTGTCCATGAATGCTACGCTCCTTTCTTCAGTTTCCTTCGGTATGCTCCATAGCGATCTTCCGGGGAATAGCGCGGGGGCAGGGCCATGGCGGTGGCGCCTCGACAGCGGGGGCACACCTCGCGGAGGGTGTAGGTGCCGCACTCGCGGCAGCGGAGGATCGTGGTGCGCGTGGTCACTCCCTCCGGTGGAACTTCCCCTCCCCGCCCCGGCCCTCAATGCCTTCGATGGCCTCGGTGGCTGCCGTCTGCAGCTCCTCCTCGGCCGTCTTGTAGTCGGGGGCTTGCACGACGACACGGTAGCGCGGGGCCCCGATGTATTGCACCTGCACGGAGGCACCGTCCTCCTTCTGGATGGCGGTCAGGACCTCCCGGATGTCGACGACGCCTTTGGGTTTCGTGCTCGAGATCTCGAGATACCCGTTAATCTTGACCAGCGGCGGCACGATGTTCTCCTGGGCCACCGCGATGAAGACCTTGGTCCACGCCCCCTTGAACCCCTCGCTCTCCAGGACCTTCTCATCGATGGCGGCCTCCTCGAAGGCCGTGTAGAGGCTCCCGAAGGCCTCCACCAGGTCTCCCACGAAGGTCTCGTAGGCCCACTCCATGTCCTTCTTCAGCCGGGTGGTCACGAGTTCCAGGAGCTTCTCCGCCTTCTGGGCGTTCTTCCACTCCTGGATCTTCTCCCGCCGCTGGTGCTCGTTCACCGCCTTCAGGCTGAGGTCGATGTGGCCCTTCGCGGGGTCTACCCGGAGGACCTTGCAGACCACCTTCTGGCTCTCCCGGATGTAGTCCCGAATGTACTTGATCCAGCCACGGGCGACCTCGGCGATGTGGATGAAGCCCTCCTTCCCCCCGTACTCCTCCAGGGACACGAACGCGCCGAAGTTCTTCACCTTGCTGACGGTGCAGACGACCAGCTCGCCCTCCTCCGGCCACTCCGGTCCATACCCCATCACGGAAGGACCTCCAACACCTCGGCCTTGATATCGGCCTTCCCCCCCGTGGGCTCGGCGACGGTAGCGCCGCAGACGAGACAGGTCACCATGCTGGACGCGCGGTCGAAGAGGATCTGCTCGTTGCCGCAGTCCCGGCATCGCACTCGGAGGAACTTGCTACGCGTCTCCCACATCTCAGACCTCGATAAGCTCGAGTCGCTTGGCCCGGAAGGTGGCCCGATGGTGGGCCTTTCCGCACTCCTTACAACGGTACCGGATGTTTATGCGCTTTGTGGGCTTCTCCCCGCTCGGCTTGGGTCGGGGAAACCCCCCGTATCCGCGGAGGGCCCGGCGGAAGCGTCGCTGCCCCGCCCGAAGCTCGCTGCGGGGCCGGTGCCGGACCCGCTCGATCTCGAGGCCCGAGTGGTGCCCGCAGTGGGGGCAGTATCCCCGGATGACGCGTGGCATCTTCAGGCAGATCCCGGTCTCGAAGTAGGAGGGGAGACTATTTCAAACTTGGGAGATGGGTCCAGCGGCTCCTCCACTGGGGGGCCGGGCAATTTTTTATATAGCTCATAATAATTTTCCCGGCGGGAAGAATAGGGGGGTCGCGACCTGTCCGACGCCGAAGAGCGGGTTCTCGTCGAGCTGCTCGCCTGGACGCGGATGCCTCGCAGACTCGCCCTCATCCTGGTCCTCCTGGCCGGACGGAGGGAGGCGACATCGCGGGACATCGAGGCCCACACGGGGCTCCGGCAACCCGAGGTGTCCACGGCGATGACGGACCTGCGGGAACGGGAGTGGGTCACCAAGCGGGACATCAAGAAGGAGGGGAAGGGGCGACCCCTCCACGCCTATCGGTTGGCCCGCTCCTTTCCTCACATCGTCCAGGAGATCGTCGAGGCGGAGCGCGCCCGGATTCGGGAAATCGAGGAGGCCATCGAGGCCCTGCAGCGGCGGGTCAAGGCCTTCGCATCTCCGTGACCCCCCCGGCCCCGCCAACGAAGACCGCCTCCGCCATGCCCAGGAAGAGGCCGTGTTCGATGACGCCGGGGATCTCCTTCAGGCGACGGGCCAGATCCCGCGGCTCAGGGATGCGGTCGAAGCGGCAGTGGACCACGTAGTTCCCGTTGTCGGTCCGGAAGGGGGCGTCCCCGTCGAGGCGGAGGGAGGGTCGGCAACCCAGCTCCTGGAGCCTCCCCTGGGTGCGCCGGGCTCCGAAGGGAAGGACCTCGACGGGGAGCGGCGCCTTCTCCCCTAGGACCTCGACAAGCTTGCTCTCGTCCACCACGACCAGGAAGGCCCTTGAGGCGGCGGCCACGATCTTCTCCCGAAGGAGGGCCCCCCCCAGCCCTTTGGTCAGGTTCAACGTGGGGTCCACCTCGTCGGCGCCGTCGATAGCGAGGTCCAGATTCGGGTGTTCGTCCAGCGTGGTGAGGGGGATGCGGAGGGCCTCCGCCACGCGTGCGGTGGCCTGGGAGGTGGGGACACCCGCCAGGTCCCACCCCTCCGCCACGCGCTGGCCCAGCCGCTCCAGGGCGTACCTAACCGTGGAGCCCGTTCCGAGGCCGAGGACCATGCCGTCCCTGACCCGATCCGCCGCGGCCTCCGCCGCGATTCGCTTTGGCTCCATGAGGGCCCCGCTCTCTGAAGAGACGTGGGACTCTTAGGCTTGGTGGTCGCGTGTTGCCCCTTGGCCGGGGAAGGGGAGGCCGAACACCATATAATCCGGGGGACCTGCTCCCCATCGGTGCACCTCGCCGCGCTGTATTCAGGAGGCAAGGACTCCACCTATGCCCTCTACCTGGCCCAGCAGGCCGGCTTTGAGGTAACCACGCTCGTCACCGTGCTCCCACAGGAGGCCTCGATGATGTACCAGGTTCCCAACGTCGAATGGACGGGCCTCTCGGCCGAGGCGCTGGGCATCCCGCACGTTCAGGAGAGGAGCGAGGAGGGGGTGGAGGAGGAGCTGCGGGCCCTGAGGCGCGCGCTGGAGGGGACGCACGTCGGAGGGGTCGTGGTTGGGGCGATCGCATCGGACTACCAGTTCGTCCGCGTGCACGAGGTGTGCGAGGCGCTGGGGCTGTGGGTGTACGCCCCCCTTTGGCGCAAGGATCCCGGAACCCTGCTCCGGGAGTACGTGGACGCGGGTTTTGCCATCCTTGTCGTCGCCGTATCCGCCGAGGGATTGGACGCCTCGTGGCTCGGGCGCGTCTTGGACGCCGAGGCGTGTGACGACCTCGCGGAGCTCCAGCGAACCTACGGGGTGCATCCGACCGGGGAGGGGGGGGAGTTCGAGACGTGGGTTGTCGACGGCCCGAACTTCGGATCGCGAATCGACATCCAGGAAGCCGAGAAGCGATGGAAGGGGACCTCCGGCACGCTCCTGGTCCGCAGGGCTACCCTGGGATCTTAGATTGCGGAGGCGAGGTCGCCCCCCGACCCGCTGGTGCCTCCCGCGAGGGATTTAAGGTCCTCGTCCTGTTGCGGAGACGATGGCGCCACCCTTTCGAAGGGAGTTTCCCTTAAACCACGGGGGCGCGATGCCGTCCCGCGGTGTGGGGGTCTGGCAGGTGTCCCCCGGCCGGCAGACCGAACAGGCGGTCGGCTACGCCCTCGAGGCCGGCTATCGTCTTGTCGACACGGCCAGGCTCTACAGAAACGAGCGATCGGTGGGGAAGGCGGTTCGAGAGGGCCCTGTCGACCGGTCCGAGATCTTCGTCACCACGAAACTCTGGAACGCGGACCACGGCTACGAGTCGACGCTCCGGGCCTTCGAGAAGAGCCGGGAACGCCTGGGACTCGGTCCCGTGGACCTGTACCTCATCCACTGGCCCGAGGTGGGGCGGCGCATGGACTCGTGGCGGGCCATGGAGACCCTCCTCGACGACGGGGCGTGCCGGAGCATCGGGGTGAGCAACTACATGGTTCGTCACCTGGAGGAGTTGCTCGACGATTCCGATGCTAGACCGGCCGTCAACCAGATCGAGCTGAGTCCCTACAACTTCCGTTCCCGCCAAGGGGTCGTCGAGTTCTGCCGGGCCAGGGGGATTCAGGTGGAGGCCTACAGCCCTCTCACGAAGGGACATCGGCTTCGCGACCCCCGCCTGGTCGAGATTGGCACACGGTACGGGAAGACCCCCGCGCAGATCCTCCTCCGGTGGGGGCACCAGCACGACTTTGTCGTCATCCCCAAGTCCTCCGATCGCTGGCATATCGCAGAGAACTTCGGAATCGACGATTTCGCCATCTCCGACGCGGACATGAGGCGATTGGACGCCCTGGATCAGAACCTGGTGACGGGCTGGGATCCCACGGACGCGCCCTGACGCCAGACCGACCCGTCGGCTTTATCCTCACTCCGCTGGTTGTGCGGGGGGGCCTTCCGTAGCGGAGGGATGCAACGGATGGCCTCAGGAGTTCCCGAATATGACGGAACCGCCGAAGCGGACGATGGATCCGGAGCTGGCGAAGCGGTTGAGGCGCGTCTACGGGCTCCCTCGGGAGCCCACGAGTGTGGAGGATCACTACGCCCTCGTCCAGGCGGGGAATGAGGACAGCCCCCAGGCCCAAGCGTACTTCCGGGGGATGCGAGAGGGGCGGGTCGTCATGGGAGAGACGGTGGCGGACCGCGGGTATTCCGTGGCCATCCCGGAACGGGGTAGGGTGAACGTCATGTGTGGGTACGACGCGGTCATCACGGCCGTCGTTCGCGGGGAGGGGCGTGCCCAGGGGGCGTGCCCCCATTGCGGGGACGCCATGGACATTCGAATCGAGGAGGGTCAGCTCGCTCGTGCCACACCGGACTCCATCGTCTTCTGGCTCGGAGCGGGTCCCCCCGACGGGCCCGGGCATCCCGTCTGCGATCATCTCCACCTGTTCCCGAGCCACGATCACCTGAAGGCCTGGCTCGAGGGGCAGCCCGACGAGCTCGGGTTGGAGATCCCGCTGGCTGACCTTGTCGCGCAGGTGGGAATGGCCTAGGGTGGCGGCGCCGATCGTGGGCCGTGCTCACCCCGGGGGCATCGGCTGGACGAGGGGAGGGGGTGCCCTCCGGGTTGGTCACGGAGCATGGTGGCAATGCCGTGGACAACGTTTTAGTAACCCCGCATTTCTCCTCCGGCCAGGTGGGGTCCACGGAGGGAAACACACCCATGGGGCTCCGAATGCTGACCGTGGTCTTCGGTGTCCTCGGCCTCATCGCGGGCATCTTGACCCTCGCCTTCCCCGGGACGGGCACCCTCACGCTGATCCTTGTCATGGCGGCGGGGCTGTTCTTCCTAGGCCTCTCCCACCTGGCAGTATCGATCGCGGGACCGGGGTTGCCCGGGTGGCTTCGAGCCTTGGGGGTTGTCGTGGGCATCTTGGCTCTCACCCTGTGGGGCCTCGTGTTGGCCTTACCGGACCTCGGCGCCCCGCTGCGCCTCGCCTTCCTCGCGGTGGGCCTCGTCTTTCACGGCCTCGGCCGTATCGCGGTCGATGGGATGAACCAGGAAGCCGCCGGCTGGACCCGGGGACTCGCCCTCGTCGCCGGGGTTCTCCTCATCCTCCTCGGCGTCCTCGTCGTCGTCTTCCCGGCGGGGTTCGGAATCTTCACCGCGGTGGTCTTCCTGTCCATCGCCCTCGTCATCGGCGGGCTCGGCGCCATCGTGGCCGGCGCCGTGGACGTTCCCCTGTCATCCGGGGCACCGGAAGCCGAGTGAGGCGAGGCTGAAAGGCCGGACCTTCCCCTGTCCGGTCTCCGCCATGAGGGGTGTCCCCACCGCGCGGAGACGGGACTCCCGCGAGCTGGTCGTCACCCGGCGAGGACCCGGCCGATTTCCTCGACGAGCCTGGACTTGGGTGGTGCTCCGACGGTCCTCGCGACCCGCCGACCGTCCTTGAAGAAGAGGAGGGTCGGAATGCCCTGGATGCCATACTGGACGGCCAGGCTCGCGTTGTCATCGACGTTCACCTTGACGACGCGGAGGCGTCCCTCGAACTCCTCCGCGAGCTCGTCGACGACCGGGGCGAGACGTCGGCAGGGCGGACACCAGTCAGCGTAGAAATCGACCAGCACCGGGACGTCGGATCGGAGAACGTCCGCCTCGAAGCTCTCATCCGTCGCGTGGATGACGAAATCGGACACGCGTTCCCCCCGTCTACGGGACGAGTAACCAGTTGACGGTGCGGTGCCGGAGGCACGACGGCGCGTAGTCTCCTCCAAGCAGGTGGACCGCGACACCAATCCCCTCTTCGTTGCAGGATTCGCACCGGTAGGGTCCCGTCTCCGGCACGCGCAAGTCCGTGGCTGCCCTCGCTGTCATGCCGCTTCCGTCTCAGCCAAGGAAGCTCCCGTTATTTAGGGGTTCCTTCTGGGAACCGGAGCGCGGGTCTCTTCCTCATCCCGTCCGGTTCCCTCACGGCCTTCCCCGAAGGAGGATTCGGGCGCCCTTCTCGTTTCGCTTGAAGCGGGGGGCCATCGCGGACGAGGGAACGGTTGGTGGAACCCGTTCCGCGTTGTCGTACCCGATGGGCAGCATGGAACCGCCGCCTTCCCGGGAGTAAACCCTTTAACCCGCGCGGTCGCGTATCTTGGCGATTCATGGCCGAAGACCCACTGGGCGAGCCCGTGGCCGCGCCGGTGACGCGCGGCGCGCTCGGCGAGCACCGTCACGCCAGCTGGCTGGAGCTGTTCTACGACCTGGTGTACGTCGTGGCGGTGGCCTTCCTGGCGGCCCGGCTGAGCTTGGACATCAGCCTGGTCGGTTTCGCGGTCTTCGTCGGTCTCTTCATCCCGGTCTGGTGGTCTTGGGCGGGTCAGACGAACTTCGCCTCCCGCTTCGGGCGGGACACCCCCTTCCAGCGGGGCATGGTGCTCCTCCAGATGCTCGGCGCCGCGGCCATGGCCATCCAGATCCCCGGGGCGACCGGGGCCGGTTCCGCGGGCTTCGCGGCGGCGTACGTCCTCACCCGCTCCACCCTGCTCGTCCTCTACCTTCGCGCCCGGGTCGAATACCCGGAGGCGAGGGGGCTGAACACGGTCTTCCTCACCGGGTACGGCCTGGGGGCCGCCCTCTGGCTGGTCTCCATTGCCGTCCCGCCCCCTCTCCGCTTCGCGCTCTGGGCGGCCGGCCTCGCCGTCGAATTCGGGACCTTCGTCCTGGCCCGGGACGTCTCCCGCCGGTTCCCGGTCCACACCTCCCACCTGCCGGAACGGTTCGGCCTCTTCACCATCATCGTCCTCGGCGAAACCGTCCTGGCCGTCTTCTTGGGCCTGGCTAGTGTGGGCTGGAGTCCCCTGGCCGTCGTCGCGGCCCTCATCGGGTTCGGCATCGCCGTGGCCATCTGGTGGAACTACTTTGGGTACGTCGATCGGGCCCCCCTCCAGTGCACGTTGGGGAGTGGACACGCCTACACCCTCTTCCACCTGCCCATGGTCCTCGGCATCACGGCCATAGGCGTGGGGATCGAGCACATCGTGGTCGAGGCCGGCCACGCCGAGTTCTCCCTCAGCCCCCTCTGGCTTCTGGGTGGTGCCCTGGCCCTCTGGGTGGGCGCGTTCTATGGGCTGCAGTTCGTCACCTACCCCCCTCGGGAGCATCGCCGGTTGAGCACCACCTACGGCCTGGCCTCCTTGGCCATCGTGCCCGTGGCCTTCCTGGGACCCCCCCTTCCCCCCGTCGCGTTGGTGGGCCTCTTCGGGCTCATCATGGGGGCAGTCACCTACTTTGAAGTGCGACGGCGGGAGGCCATTCCCTCTCGCGCGTACCTGACTCGGTCGGCCACCGGGACCCTGCCATCCGAGCGGGGCAAGGAGAATCCTGCGACGGAGGCAGACGAGGGTAGGGGGGAGGGGGGATGAAGGCTCTTCGCGCCGACGTCGTGGGGAGCATGCTGCGACCGGAGTATCTCATACGGGCCAGGGACAAGCACGCCACGGGTCAGCTCTCCGACGCCGAGTTCAAGCGCATCGAGGACCGCGCGGTCGATGAATGCATCGCCATCCAGGAGCGGGCGGGAGTGGACGTTCTGACCGACGGGGAGATGCGCCGGAACGTCTTCGCCAGCCAGCTCGTTCAAGCGGCCGACGGGTTCGAGCACGTGGAGGGGAACACGGTGGACTGGTTCACTCTCGAGGGGAAGAGGGAGACGAGTCCCGTCACCGTCGGCCTGGTCCGCCGCATCAAGCCCCGGCGCCACCTCTCCGCGGAGGAGTTCGTCTACCTTCGCAGTCAGACGGATCGACCCATCAAGGTGACCCTCCCGAGTCCCACGATGTACGCCTACTACTGGGTGCCCGGCGTCTCGGAGGGGGCGTACCCGTCCACCGGCGCGTATCTGGAGCACATGGCGCGCATCCTGCACGACGAGGTCGACGAGCTGGTTCGGTTGGGAGCGGAGTACATCCAGGTGGACGCGCCCGAGTTCGGGATGCTCCTCGAGCCCCACCAGCAGCGTTGGTTCGCGAAGAAGGGGTTTGCCCCCGAGCGGATGGTGCGCGACGGGGTGGACCTCATCAACGGAATCATCGACGGGCATCCCCACGTGACCTTTGCCCTGCACATCTGCCGCGGCAACGACGCCAGCCGCTACATGGCCAAGGGGAGCTATGCCGCGCTGGCGAAGGAGATTTTCCCGCGGGTCCACGCCCAGCGCCTCCTGCTCGAGTACGATGACGAGCGCTCGGGGGATTTCGCGCCCCTGGCGGAGGTTCCCGAGGACAAGGTCGTGGTGCTCGGCCTCCTTACGACGAAATGGCCCCGTCAGGAGTCGTCGGCCGAGCTCGTTGATCGGATCGAGGAGGCCTCCCGATACATCCCCCTCGAGCGGTTGGCCTTGAGCACCCAATGCGGTTTCGCCTCCGTCGCCCTCGGCAACGCCATCTCCCCCGTGACCCAGGAACGCAAGCTGAACCTCGTTGCGGAGGTCGCACGGACCGTGTGGGGGTCTTCGACAGGCCGTTGACCCGCGGCCCTTCGTTCGTGCCTGAGGGCCGTCCACCCCCCACGTGCCCTCCCTGGTCGCGCACAAGGTTGAATAGCCCGATCGGACTGTTTCCGGGTGGAGGTGGGTGGCGAGGATGGGTGAGGCGCCGAGGGGCCGCGAGGCGGAGAGCCACCGCAGGCTCGCGGTGGACCTGTTCAATCACACCTGGGACCTCTTGGAGGCGGAGGACCGGTCTAGGGAAGACGACGAGCGAATGGTCCACGCGGCCCATGCCTCGCGCTTCCACTGGGGCGAGGTGGGGGAGCCCCTCAACCTCGCCGTGGGGGAGTGGCTAATCGCCCGCGTGTACGCGACCCTGCGACGGCCCGAGCCCGCGCTCCACCACGCGAAGCAGTCCCTGGAAATCCTTGAAGCACACGCCATCACCGGCTTCTGCCGGGCATCGGCCTACGAAGGCCTTGCCAAGGCCCACAGCGTGGCCGGGGAGAAGCAGAAGAGCGAGGCGTACATCGAGCGGGCGAAGGCCGAGAGCGAGCGCATCACGGACGAGGAGGAGCGAGAGGTTCTCTTCAGCCAGCTGGCGGAGATTCCCGAGTACCGGGGGTAGGGTGGCTCTCTTGCCTCATCGCGGTCCTTGCCGTTCCCGGTCCTCCGGCCCTCCCAGGCCACCCTCCTCGTGGACCGCCGCCGATTGGGTCTAGTGAGGGGGCTTGCCCACCCTCCCTGGTGTGCCGCCGTCCCTAGAGCTTCACGAACACATCCTCGCCCTCGATGGTGACGGGGTAGATTGGCAACGGCGCGATGGGGCGCACAAACTCCCCCTTTCCCGATTCGAGGTCGAACACGCTGCCGTGGCCGGCGCACGTCACCTGGGTCCCCTCCAGGGTCCCCTCACTCAGGTCCCACTCCTGGTGGGTGCAGATGGCTCCCGTGGCGTGCAAGCGGCCGTCTAGGTTGGCCACGAGAATTTCCTCGCCCTCCGCCTCCACGGTCCTCATCGTGTTGGGTGGAATGTCGGAGACCGAACCGACCCGAATCCTCCTAGGCATGAGGGTCCCTTAGGGGAGGAAGGCTAAAAAGGCTCGGAACCGGGTCCCGCTCAAGCCTTTTACCGAACCTGCGATGCCTTTCCCGATGGAATCCGTGAACCTGGCAGAGAAGTTCGCGAGCTTTCGGGCGTATTGGAGGCCCAAGATCGTCGGCGAAGTCAACGACGTCCACGTCAAGCTCGTGAAGGTTAAGGGGGAGTTCGTGTGGCACCACCACAAGGCGGAAGACGAGCTGTTCCTCGTCGTGCGGGGGAGGATGCGGCTGCAGCTCCGTGACGGAGAGGTCTCCTTGGAGGCGGGAGAGATGGCGGTCGTCCCCCGGGGAGTGGAACACCGTCCCGTCGCAGAGGAGGAGGCCCACGTGCTGCTGATCGAGCCGAAGTCGACGCGGAACACGGGGAACGTGCGGGGCGACCGGACGACAGAGGCAGAGTGGATCTAGCGCAACCGCTCTTCGAGAGCGTGGTGTCCATCTGGCGGGGCTGCCTGGATTGAACTCGTTGGCGACTCAGGCCACCCTCATCCGGTACGGTGTCTGGTTACTTGGTTGGACGAGGAAGGCGCCTACGTCTCGGACTCCTCCTCCGGTCGCTCCGAACCGCTCTCTCCGGTCTTCTCGGAACCTTGCCATCGCTCTTCCAGCACGGACAAGACTCCGCCCAACCCTCCCTCATCGACTTGCTCGGATTGCGGCCTTCGCTGCGCGCGGAAGACGTGCACGACTTCCAAGGCCAACGGGCCCCCGATGAGGAGGAGGAGCGCCACGGTGAGGAGGGTCCAGCTGTTGGCGGGCACCCGATCGTCCCCCCAGCCGTAGGTGCCGTCGAGGAGCAGCTTAAGGAGGCCAATCCACGGGATCTCCCCTCGGGCCCGGCCGAGGACCCAGCTGTGTCGGACGAGAAACTGATCGTAGCTCGGCGCGTTGTTGTCCCCCAGGGTCACGTAACAGGGGTTCACCGGAACGCACCGTGTGGCGATGATCTCCTGGACAAAGGGACTGAAGGAGATGCGAAGGGTCACGCCCCGAAAGGTGGCGTTGTAGAGAGTCACCGAATTGCCTGCCCGCAGCCCGAGGGGGGTGGTCTTGTTGGAGTCCCAATCCACCCCCCGTTCGAGGCCCAAGAGAGAGGGGACGTCGAAGCCCCGGGCGGTCTCGTTCCACAGGAGGCGGAACAGGGGACGGTGGATCACAGCCCGCGCGTCCGTGGGCCGCTGGAAGATGATCGCATCCCCAAAGTCCCCGTAGGTTCTGTGACCCCGGGACCGGCCCTCCACGTAGGTGACCACATCCTCCGGGTCCGAGACCTCTTGGACCAACACGATGTCCCCCGTGTCCACCACGCCGACGAAGCTGGTCTCGTTGCCATGCTGCATGCTCCCGCTCTCCACCACAACCACGGGTGGCCAGGTCCGGGCCAGGGCGAAGAGAGAGACGAGAAGAACGACCCCCGCAAGGGAGCCATAGGCCAGGCTGCGAAGCAGGTTCACGACAGGCGGCGGAAGCCGGGGAATCATGGAAGGAATCCTAGGGAAACGGTGAAGGGAGGTCAAAGCTATATGGTATCGTGGGCTTTTCTCGCACGCTCCCAGCATGTCCTTCTTTCGCTATGCGCTCCTGGATCTCCTTCGCGGCCGGCGACGGACCTTCTCCTCCATCCTCGGCATCCTCCTGGCCATCACCTTCCTCTCCGGGACATTCATTGCCATCGACTCCTCCGCCCGGGCGACCCTCGAGGGGCTCCTGGCCCAGGTGAACGGGGACTTCGGGGTCTACGGCGCGAGCGGCGACCCGGTCGCCCTTCAGGACACCCTCCTGGCGCATCCCGGCGTGCGCAACGCGTCCGTCTATTTCGATGTCTACCTCGACCGCGTCTACGGCGAGGATGAGCAGCGGGCCGTCGGCGCGCGCCTGCAGGCCGTGGATCCCAGCCGCCTTCCGAGGAGCCTCGAGGAAGCCCAGGTGACGGGATCCCTCGCCCTCCCTCGGGGGACCGTCGCCCTGTCCCAGACCATGGCAACGGCGCTGAACGTGCGCCTAAACCAATCGGTGACGGTCCAGCTACAGACCGGATGGGATGACGAAAAACAGGAGCCCGTTTTCGAATCGGTCAACCTGACCGTGACGGCCCTGGTGACCGTGCCCGAGTCCTCCTTCTACACCGGGTTCTTCCCGGAGGAGTTCTTCGCGCTCATTCACCTCCGGGACCTGGCCTGGTTCCTAGAGCAGTTATCCCCCTTGGCAGGGCACGGCGACATTCGCGCCGAGGTTTGGGTCGACCGGGACCGCTTCATTGACCCCTACGACCTCGCGGGCTCCCAGCGCAACCTGGTGCGCTTCCAACGCGACCTGCAGCGGGCTCTGCAGCCGTACGGCGCCCAGGTCACCGACAACCTTTCGGGCGCCCTGAACGCCTACACGAGTCAGGCCTCCATCCAGCGGGTGGTCTATCTCCTCTTTTCCCTGCCCGTCCTCCTTCTGGGCCTGTACCTGGGGGCAGTCGGGGTGGACCTGGGCCACGCCGAGCGGCGTCGAGAGCTGGCCGTCCTGAGAACCCGGGGGGCGGGGCGAGGACAGGTCGTGGGCCTTCTCCTCCTGATGGCCGTCCTGGGCGGGGTTCTCGCCACGGTTGTGGGCCTGGCGGCGGGAGTGGCCCTCAGTCGCGTCCTCCTGGTCGTGGTCAACCCCTTCGCCCTGACAGCGGTCCCCACCTACGGGGACATCGTCCTCTCCGTGGACACCGTCATCATCGTGGCCCTCTTCAGCGTCGTCTTCATGCTCCTCGCGAGCTATCGCTCCGCCAGACGCACGGCCGGCCTCCCGGTGGCGGAAACCCTTCGCCACTACGCCCCCGGCGAGACGCGCATCGGGTACAAGCCCACCCTGGACATCGTGCTGCTAGGCCTCGGCACCCTCACCCTCCTGGGCGTGTGGTACGTCCGCTTCAGTCCGGGGTCGTTTCTGATCTTCCTGCTGGGCGTCGTCTTTGTAGCGATGCTGCCTATTGCCCCCATCCTTATCATCGTAGGCGGGACCCGGCTGCTGACCCGCAGCACCGGCAAGATCTACGAGTGGGCAGCCCGCCTCTGGAAGCCCCTGGCCGGAAGCCTGTATCATATCATCAGTCGCAACCTGCGACGCAACCCCCGCCGGTCCGCGAACGTGGCGATCATTATCGCTCTCGGGCTCGCCTTCGGCATGTTCATCTTCGCCTTCCTGGGCACGACCCAGGGGTATCAGGAGCGGATTGTGCGGGCCCAGCTCGGCGCCGACGTGGCCGTCTTCGGGCCACCTGTGGGGGACCTCACCTTCACGGACAACGTCACCAAGTTGGACCAGGTGGCCGGGGTTACGAAGGTCCAGCAAGTTCCCGGTCGTCTGTTCGGCAGCTTCCTCGATGTCTTCGCGGTGGATTCCGAGACCCTCTTCGACGTGACGAAGCCGGAACCTTGGTACTTTGACAGCCTCTCCCCCGCCGGGGCCGCCGCGGTGCTTCGGCAGCCGGGTCACATCCTGGCCTCGACGCGGACGGCCGAGACCTTCTTCCTGGAGGTCGACGACCGGGTGACCCTGACGGGCACGGTGTTCAACGAGACCTCGGGCTTCGACGAGTCGTTCGAGCTTGAGGTGACCGTAGGCGGCATCGTGCGGGCCCTCCCCGGAACCGTGCGGGGAGCCTTCTCCCTTCCCGCCGCGGTCTACGCCAGCTTCGACACCCTGGGGCCCCTCCTCGCCGCCCCACCGGAGGAGCCCCGCTTCGGGTTCGGAGAGGATCGGGTCCTTGTGGACCTCCACCCGGGCGCCGACTGGGGAGCGGCGAAGGAGGCCATCCTCGGGCTCGGTGCGTCCAACGTCCAAGTCACGGAGGAACAGCTGATCCAGCAGCGCTCGGACCCCTTCTTCCGGTCGATCCTGGGGTTCATCGGCATGGAAATCGCCTTCCTCGCGGTCATCCTGACCGCCGGCCTCGGCCTCATCCTGTTCACCGCGACCTTGGAGCGCGAGGTGGAGTTCGCCGCCATCCGGGCCCGGGGCGCCAGCGGGTGGCAGGCGGCCGGTCTCCTGGTGGGGGAGGCGTTCTCCATCATGCTCGTGGGCCTGGCCTTTGGGGTGGGGGTGGGCCTCCTCGTGGCCTACTTCCTCATCCAGCTCTTCATCCTGGCTCCGGCCGGCGTGGGACAGCCCCTGGTCCCCCTCCTGTTCCAGGTACCGGTGGAAGGGTTCCTCTTGGTGGGTCTCGTCCCCCTGGCGATGCTGCTGACGGCCCTCCTCATCTCGTGGCGCGTCGCCCGGATGAACGTCGCCCGGGTGCTCAAGATCCGAGGTGGTTAGCATGCCCCAAGTCGTGACAAAGGACCTGATCAAGGTGTACCGGACCGGCAAGTCGGAGGTCATCGCCCTACGCGGATTGGACATGGAGATGACGGAGAGCGAGCTCGTGGCCATTCAGGGCCCCTCAGGCTGCGGGAAGACCACCCTCCTCAATCTCGTCGGCGGGATCGACCGGCCCACGGCGGGCCGGGTGGAGGTGAACGGGGCGAACATTGTGGACTTCAGCGAGGCGGAGCTGGTCCACTACCGCCGCGACCAAGTGGGCTTTGTGTTCCAGTTCTTCAACCTGGTCCCCACGTTGACAGCGCGGGAAAACGTCGAACTGCCCATGCGCCTGGCCAACAAGCAGGCCTCCCACCGGAAGGCGCGGACGAAACAACTCCTCCGGCTGGTGGGACTCGAGGACCGGGCCGTCCATCGCCCCGACGAGCTGAGCGGCGGGGAGCAGCAGCGCATCGCCATCGCCGTCGCCCTGGCCAACGATCCCCCCCTCATCCTGGCCGACGAGCCCACAGGGGAGCTGGACACGGAGAACGGCCAGCGTGTCTTGGACCTCTTCGAGGTCCTGAACAAGGACCTGGGGAAGACGGTCCTCATCGTGACCCACGATCAGCGGGTCTCGAAGATCTGCCGTCGCATTCTGCAGATTGAAGACGGGAAGATCATCGGGGAGGTCATCCCCACCTAGACGAGGGGGTGCCTAGATTTCCCGAATCGCGCCCTGGACTTTCTCCACGACTTCAGGGGGAATGGTCGCCATATCGTGGACATCCTGGGCGTGGCGCGCGAGCTTCTCCATCATCTCCTGGTCGCTTTCGGCCGTCGTTTCGTATCCACAATCGAATCCTATATCCGCACATTTGAAGGCCTTCGTCATGCTGCAAACCTCGGGAAGAACTTATTTCCTCCAAGGGGAATAACTCTGCCGTTGCATATGCAATGGGTCATGCCGACGAGGGCCGGCCGACTAGAAGGGGGCCCCTAGCTGCGAATCCTTACGCTCGCCGCCCAACACCCCTGTCCCTTTGTGGATCCCCTCATGGGCGGGGAGGGCGCGAGGGCGACTCACCTCTGCCACCGCGGCCGAGAGGCCATTCTTGAGATCCACACCCCGGGACCCGACGAGATGGATCGTGTCCTCGCGGCTTACGCCGATCTCGAGGGGGAACTGCTCTCCCGCGAGGGACGTGGCTCCGCAGCCCTCGTTCGCTTCCCGCACTGCGCGTGCTGCAGAGCCGGCCAGATCATCCCCACCTTCGAAAGCGCAGGAGGCTTGTTCCTTCCTCCCTCCCGCTACGGGCCCGAGGGGGAGACGTACCAGTTCCTCTTCTCCGATTCCTCCCTTTCCTCCGAGGTCGTAGAGGGGCTCCCGGACGACGTAGAGGTGGTCCACCTGGGGACGAA
>JBHIDH010000015.1:0-30662 GCA_046759985.1 Thermoplasmata archaeon | reverse complement strand
CCCCGCTGAAGATGCCCACGTCGTGCCACTCCCCGTCCACCCCCTCCACGAGGATACGGATGCCGTAGCCCCCCGACTCTTCGTGGGTCTCCAGCCTCACCCTCCGAAGGCGTCCCTCCGTCAGGTCGTCCAGGTTCCGGGTCGTCTCGATCTGGAGCTCGGGCAGGAGACGGTTGACGGCGTACATGACCACTCCCTTGCGGTGGAAGATGCCGTCCTTGAGCACCGCGTAGACTTCGGCACGGCCCCGCAGCTCCTTGAGTCCCTCCTCGACGGCCTTCAGTCTGTCCTCCAACCCCTCGAGCTCCCGGACCCGCGCCCGGGCCGCCTTCAAATCCCCCTCCGACTGGAGGAGGGCCTTCGTCGCCTCGTCTCTCTCCCGCCGCAGGGCCTCCAACTGGTTGTGGATCTCCTGGTAGCGGGCCTCCGCCCCTTCCAGCTCCTCCAGGGCCTTTGCGTCGACCTGAAGGGCCTCCCGAAGGGCCCGCCTCTGCTCCTCGATCTCCCGGAGTTGCCCCGCGACGCCCCCGAGCTGTTGCAGCTTCTCTCGGGCCCGACGTAGGGTCTCCTCCGTCTCCGCAAGGCGGGCCAACCGCCCCCGGAGTGTCTGCAGCCGTTCGCCCTCGGGGGCCCCGAAGCCGACGGCCTCCCGCTTCCCTTCCAGGTCCTTGAGGCGGGTCGCGAGCTCCTTGCGCCGCTTCCCCGACTCCGCTTGCTTCCTCTCCAATTCGGACCGGAGCGCCCGAATCGTCTCTTGAATCTCGCTGAAGAGAAAGGTGTCCGGGCTGATTCCCGCGACCTTCTGTCGGACTGCGCGCAACGCCTCCTGACTCTCCACCTGCTCCCGTTCCAGGCGCTCCACGAGCTTTCGGCGGCCGGCGAGCCACTCCAGCTCCTGGTCGATGCGGCGCACCCGTTCGTCCAGGGATCCCTCCTGCCGGAGGAACCCGAAGGCCTCCTCGACCCCCATCTCGGCGGAGAGGGTTGCGAGCCTCGCCTCCGCGTCGGCGACCTTCTGGGCCAGTTCGCCTTCCGCGTTGCGCGCGTCGGCTTCGGCTTCCCACAGACGCTCCTGGACGGCCTGGACCTCCGCCGAGAGGACGGCGAAGCCGCGCTCTTTCTCCAGGAGAGCCTTGGCCTCCTCTTCCTGTCTCCGCAGCTCCTCGACCTCCCGCTCGAGGGCGGCGGTCCGCTCCTGGAGCTTCGGGAGTCCGGCCTGCGTCGTGCGCTTCTCGCGCAGGCGGCGCTCCAGGTCCTCAAGGGAACCGTGATGCTCCTCCCGTCTCGCCCGCGCCTTCAGGTAGGCCTCGTGCTCCGCCTCCCGCTGTTTGAACTCCTCCTCCAAGGACGTCAGTCGTCCCTCCACCTCCTGGAGGGCCTCGCGCTGCTTCGCCACGACGTCCTGGAGGGCCCGGACCTCCTCCCGCCGTTCGGGCAGCTTCACGACCTGGTCGCGAAGGGCACGGGATTCCCCTTCCGCCGTCTCGATGCGCGCCCGTGCGCCGTCGAGGCGCTCTTTGGCCGCGGCCGCGGCCTTCTCGAAGGTCTCCAGCCGGAAGAGCTTCTGGAAGACCTCCAGGCGTTTCGAGGGACTCTCCGCCCCGAGGTCCTTCATCTCCTCCTGGCGGACAAAGGTGGAGTTCCGGAAGCCGTCGTAGTCCAGGCCGACGATGTCCTCAATGAGGGCCTCCAGCTCGGGAATCGTGCCCCGAAGGGGCTTGCCGTCCCGGTGCACCGTCAGGTAGGACGCCCCCGAGGCATCGATGCCCCTCCTTGCTTCGTAGCGCGCGCCGCCCTGCCGGAAGGCCACACGGACGTACCCTCCGGGCTGCACGATTTCGGAAATTCTGATGGTGCGCAGGTCGGTCCGGGTGCTTCGCTTGTAGAGGGCGAAGGTGATCGCGTCGAGGATCGAGGTCTTGCCCGCCCCCGTCGGGCCCGTAATGGCCGTGAAGGTCTCCGGGAAGGTGATCGGGGGTTTCGTCTTCCGGAGGTACCGCATGAAGGCCTTCATCTCCACCTCCTCGATCACCAGGCCCTCGTGGGGCGTCGCCGTTTCCGCCCCAATGGCGACGGTCTCCTGCGCCTCCTCCGTCGTCCCCTCGAAGAAGGACTCCAGGGTCCTCACCGCAGGACCTCCCGGAGAATCTCCTCCCCGTCTCGCAGGATGTCCTCGGCCCGGGCGTGGTCCGCGTAGTTCAGCTCCACGTACTCCCGAAAGAGTCGGAGGGGGTCCAGGGTGAACGCCGCCGCGGCGACCTTCTGGCGCTCCCGGTAGCGGTACGCCACGTCGTAGTGGAAGGCCCCGGAGAGGTGACGCGCGAGGGCGGTCTCGTCGATCCGTTGCCTCTGGCCCTCCGCCAAGCGGACGCGGAGCCGCACCAGGGCCCCGGCAAGGTCCGCCGGGAGGGCCTTGAGGATCGATTCGGTGGCGTCCTCCCCTCCGAGGTCGACTTCCACCTTTATCATGGGACGTGTCGGGAGCGGGTGAAAGGCCCAGCTCTCCTGCGGGCGGTAGGTGAGGAAGCCTTTGTCGTCCCCCTCCTCCCCCCAATCCACCCGCTCGGGAGCCCCGACGTAGACGACCCGGGGACCCACCGCCTGGTGCAGGTGGATGTGACCGAAGATCCCCAGCTCGACGGCCTCGGGGATCCCGTCGAGTCTCAGGGAAAACTCGCCGGGGAGGACCTCGGGAGAGGACGTGGAACGCACGAGGGCGCCCTCCACGTAGTAGTGGCCGAACAGGAGGACATGGTCCCCTCGCGCCTCCTCCGCCCGCTTCCGCATCCACTCCTGCAGCATCCGGCGGCCGAGCTCGTAGACCTGTCCCCGGGGCACGTCCTCGCCTAGCCGTTCCCGAACCCGGTCCAGGATCTGTTCGGGGTGCAGGTAGGGCAGGATGAGGGAGGTGACGGCCTCCCCCTCGACGCTCACGTCTCGGACGGCCGGCTCCCGGAGAACCTCGACGTGGGGGTAGCCCCGGAAATCCTCCAGCGACGTCCCGCGAGTCCACATCCTGGGCTGGTCGTGGTTGCCCGCGATGAGCCAGGTTGGGATGGCCGCCTCGCCCAGCGGCTCGATCACGTCCCGGCGCACGAGTTCCCGGAAGGTGGGGCTGACATGGGTTCGGTCGAAGAGATCGCCCGTCACGACGAAGAGGTCGGCTTCCTCGGCAATCGCATACGCCGCGGCCCGGGCGAAGTTCCGGTGGAGGTCCAGGGACCGCGCGGAGACGCCCGTTTCGGGGTCCACCCGATACGGAAAGTTTACACCTTCGTGAACGTCGGAGACCGCGACGAGACCGCCCATCCGGCGGACCTAGCAGGCAGGGGCCCTTATAGCCTTTTAAGGGGGAGGTCGTCGAAAGTACCCGTCCCTGCGGCGGACGACGCGGGCGCGACAGGCCTTAACACGGATTCCCCGGACAGCGGCCCACCTCAGGGGAGACCCCGCACCTGCGAGGCGTGCTTGTGCCCCAGGTAGAGCTCTTCCCAACGCTCCCCCAAGGCCTTTTGGAGGGCGGCCATGGCCTCGGAGAGGTCGAATCCCCAGGCGGGGTCCAGGGCCAAGATTCCGCCCTCCGTCCCCGCAAGGAACTCAACGGCCAGGACCTCCTGGAAGCCCCTGTCCTTGGGCATCATGGTGGTGAAGACGGCCACGATGTCCTCCGTCCGAACGAAGTACCGCCTCAGCCCCTTCGACACCCTCACGCCCGCCTTGCCAATCTCCACATGCTTCCCGTGCCAGAGGACCCCGAGGAGAAGGGGCGGGATCACAGGCAGGGCACCGTCCGCGGGCGTAATACCCCTTCCCCTCCCCGGGTGCTGGCGCCGCCACCCTTTTGCGCGATCCCCTCATGTCCATCCGTGGTGCCACCAAGACCCACGGCCCATCCCCGTATCTATCGAGACGGGCGTGTGCTCTTCACCCCCAACCTGGTCCCCGGGACCTCGGTGTACGGGGAACGATTGGTCCGCGAGGGGGGACGGGAGCTACGCGCGTGGACCCCCCGGCGAAGCAAGATGGCCGCCCTCCTTCTCCTCCTGGATTCCCCCCTTCCCCTCCGGGAGGACGCCTCCCTCCTGTACTTGGGAGCGGGGACCGGCACCACGGCCAGCCACTTTTCCGACCTCCTCCCCCACGGTTCGGTCCATGCCGTCGAGGTGTCCCCTCAGGCCTTCGCGAAGCTCCTCCGCCTCGCGGAAAGCCGAGACAACATCGTGCCCATCATGGGGGACGCACGGGAGCCGACGGCGTACCGCGATCTCGTGGGGGAGGTCGACCTCCTCTACCAAGACGTTGCCCAGCGAGACCAGGCCGGAATCCTCCTTCGCAATCTGCCTTCGCTTCGGGAGGACGGTCTCGCCATCCTGATGGTGAAGGCCCGGAGCGTCGACGTGACCGCCGATCCGGACCGGGTCTTTCGGAGGGTGCGGGGTGACCTCGAAGCCGGCGGGGCCCCGGTGGAGCGCGTCGTCCCGCTCTCGCCGTACCGGAAGGACCACGCGGCCCTCCTCCTCCGCGGGCGTGGCCAGACCCGTTAAATACGGGGATACCCTAGAAGCTCGACCCGAGGAAACAAGCCGATGGCGCGGATGCATCGAAGGACGAAGGGGAAGTCTTCTTCCAAGCGGCCTCACCTCGAGAAGCCCCCAGACTGGGCCAACGTCCGGCCGAAGGAGGTGGAGAAGCTCGTCAGCAAGCTGCACCAAGAGGGTCTCCAGAGTGCCGAGATCGGCATCCGCCTGCGGGACCAGTACGGGATCCCGAGCGTGAAGCTCCTGACGAGGAAGTCCGTCACACAAATCCTCCGCGAGAGCGGCGTGGAAATGGAGCTCCCGGAGGACCTGAGCAACCTCATGGGCAAGGCCTTCCGCCTCACGGCCCACCTCGCGGAGCACCGGCGAGACATCCACAACCGCCGCAGCCTGGAACTCGTGGAGGCCAAGATTCGGCGTCTGGCACGATACTACCAGCGGGAGGGGGTCCTCCCCGCGGATTGGGAGTACCGCCGCCGGACGACGGAGATGCAGATGCGGTAGGTGGGCCCCAGGCGTGAGCTGGATCGAGGACGGGTTGCCGGAGGGGATGGGGGATCGTCTCGGACGGGCCATCGAGACGGTGCGTGACGCGGACCGGGTCCGCGTCCTCTGCCACTACGACGCCGACGGGACGGCCTCCGCCGCCGTGCTGACGCGCGCCCTCCTCCGCGAGAACCAGGAGGTGCACGCCACCCTTTCCCATCAGCTCAACCGGGACCGCTTGGCCCGGGTGACGGAGGACGCCGTGGACCTCCTGCTGGTAAGCGACATGGGGAGCGCGCAGGTGGACCTCCTGGAGGAGGTGAAGGCCCCCGTCGTGGTCCTGGACCACCATCAACCCCTCCGGGACTCCGAGACCGTGGTCCAGCTGAACCCCCACTTCTTCGGCCTGCAGGGCACCCGAGACGCCTGCGGGGCGTCCACCTCCTTTCTCCTGGCCACCGCCATGGACGAGGCCAACCTGGACCTGGCAGGAATCGCCCTCGTCGGGTGCATCGGGGACCGGCAGCACATCGGCGGCTTCAAGGGCATCAACGCTCTCCTTTTTGGCCGTGCCATGGAACAGGGCATCCTACGCGCCGAGCCGGCCCCGGCCCTGGCGGACCTCCCCCTTGCCGAGGCCCTCCACTACTCCGTGGGACCCTACTTCCGTGGCCTCTCGGGGCGGGAGGAGGCGATTCATGACTTCCTCGCGGAGTTGGGGCTGGACCCCGCGCAGCGCGTCCGCGACCTGGACCCTGCGCACCGCGAGCACCTCCTCTCGGCCCTCAGCCTACGGCTCGTG
Organism: Thermoplasmata archaeon; assembly: GCA_046759985.1. Lineage (GTDB taxonomy): Archaea > Thermoplasmatota > Thermoplasmata > RBG-16-68-12 > JAJISG01 > JAJISK01. Next base: position 24,836 of record JBHIDH010000015.1, on the reverse strand, counting down.
CAGCAGGAGATCCGTCCCGAGACGGTCCAGCACCTCGTGGAGGAGAAGTACTGGTATCCGTCCTACGACGTCTACGTCGACGACCTGGAATCCCTGGTGAACGCGTGCTCCCGGCAGGGGGCGGAGTCCCTGGGGTTGGCCTTGAGCCTCGGGGACTTCCGTCGGCGGAAGGAGGCCGAGGGGCTCCGGCAGAAGCACTGGAAGGCCGTCCTCCGAGGGCTCCACAAGGTGGAGGAGGAGGGGGCCTTTGCCAAGAATCACATTCAGTTCTTCTACGCGGAAGGCCCGACCCTGGCGGGATCGGTGGCGGGGGTCTCCATGCGGTACCTCCTTGACCAGGAGAAACCCACCCTCGGCCTGGCGGTGGTGGACGGCACGACAAAGGTCTCCGCCCGCGGGACGGACTACCTTATCGGCCAGGGAGTGGACCTGGCGAAGGCCCTGCGGGAGGGGGCCCAGGCGGTCGGCGGGACGGGGGGCGGCCACAACATCGCCTCCGGGGCCACAGTCCCCAAGGGAAAGGAGGAGCGGTTCCTCGAGGTCGTGGACGCCGTGGTGGGCCGCCAGCGGGCGGCCGGCGGCGAGACGTGATCAGCCGACCTTGGCCCCAGAACGCGGTCCCTAGTAGTCCTCCAGAAGCCGGAGCCACTCCTCCCGCTCCAGGTCCCGACGTACGTCCGCGCCGTTGAGGACCTCCAGGTTGCGCTCTAGGAGGGCCAATTCCTTCACATCCAGCGCCTCCGGGTTGACGGGGAGGAGCACGATGGCGGGGTACTGGCCGACCAGATCGTTGAGGTACTCCACGAACAGAAGGGTCCGGGCGAACTCATTGTGGAGCATGAGGTACTCCAGCCCGTCCAGGAGAACGACACTCGGTCCGTCCTCCTTCAGGAAGCCGTCGATGAGGCGGTTGAGGCCCGCCAGGGCCGTGGGGCTGAGAAAGGCCTCTCCCGGGGTGTGGCTCAGCCAGATATGGCGCGCCGGCGAGAGGGCCTCGTCCTTCTTCACGCGGGAGGGATGACGACGAGAAATCAGGAGCCCGGTCCGGTTCTCTTGGAGGAGGAGGGCGAAGAGGCGGTAGCTCAGGCCGGGCCGCGTCTCCCTGAGGAGATATAGGCCCTCCTCCAGCGGCGGATGGGACCCGGCCCCGCGGGTGCTCTGTGCCTCTCCCATGCTCCTCCAGGGCGGGAATCTGATGCCTGAAATATCAACTTTGAGGCGCCGACCCAGCTCCAGAACAAACCTCCGACCTCCCCGTTTCGCGGGCATCAGCGCCCTCGGGCACGCTCACCGCGCAGGGTCATGCAAGTGCTCGTCGCACGGGCGATGAGGTGACCCGCACCGTCCTTCACGTCGCACTCTGTCAAGCCGACCGAGCGCCCCGCATGGACGGCCGTGCCGGTGGCCTGGAGGGTCCCCTTCCAGAAGGGCCGCAGGTAGTTGATTTTCAGCTCGAGGGTCGTGAAACTCTCCCCGGCCCTGAGCGTGCTGGCGTAGGCCATGCCCATGGCCGCGTCGGCGATGTCGCACAGGATTCCGCCGTGGAGGGTTCCCATGGGGTTGGCGTGGCGCTCCGTGGCCTCCAGCTCCATGATCGCTTCCCCTGTCTTGAGGGACACAAGGCGGAACCCGATGAGCTGGGCGACGGGGGGCTGGGGGAGTTCGCCCCGCGCGATTCGGCGGGCAATCTCCGACAGCGAGGGGGATTCGTCCCTTGGAGACATGAGGTACCTCCTTCCGCGGCGGATCGCGTCAGTGCGCGAGAGAGGCCTCCAGGCTCTCGATTAGGGCCCTCGCAGGGACCTCCTGCAGGGAGATGATGGTGGTCTTCCCCGTGACCCCCTCCCCCGAGGGCTTGGCCGTGATGAAGCCCAGGATGTCCAGGTCCTGGAGGTACTTCCAGAACTGCGTGTGGCTGCGCTTCTTGGCCCCGTACTCTTCGCAGACCAGCGCGTACGCCTCTTCGGCCTCCCCCGTGGTTACATACGCCCTCTTCTCCAGCGACCGTGCGATGGCCAGCAGGGCCACCCTCTTCGGCTCGTCCACGCCCTGAAGGGACTCCTTGCCCAGGAGAGCGTAGGTGACCGCGTGCGCCTCTCGGACCTGTTCCGGACGGACCTCGCGGAGGCCTTCCTCCAAGGCCAACTCCCCCGCCTTCTGCAAGAGCTCGATGGCGTACCGGGCATCCCCCTGCTCGGCGGCGATGTCCGCGATGAGCTGGACGACGTCGTCGGGAACCACGTCCGGAAAGAAGGCCATCTCCACCCGGTCGTTCAGGATGTCCACCAGCTCCTCCTGGTTGTACTTCCCGAACTCCACTACGTTGCTCCGACGGAATGTGCTCAGGGTGGCGGCATCCAGGTAGGGCAGGACGTCCCGCGCCGCAATGAGCACGACGCTGATGCTCCCCTGGGGGACCTTGGACTCCTCGTCGAAGCGGGTGAGGGCGTAGATGAGATCGGAACTCTTCCGGATGAGCACGTTCGCCTCGTCGAGGACGACGATCAAGTGGGCCCGGGATCGCTCCAGGTGCTTGCGCAGCGCGTTGAGCTTCTCGGGGATGGAGAACCCCCGGTCGGGGAAGCGCTCGTCCCACGCCTTCAGGATCGCCAGCAAGACCGCGTCATCCGTCATGCGTTGGCGGCAGTTCACGAGGACGTGACGGACCGTGCGCTCCCGCCGCGCGGCCTCCCGCTCGAAGTCCAGACAAAACCGCTTCGAGAGGTGGGTCTTCCCCGTCCCCACGTTCCCCACGAGGAAAGCGTTCTGCGAGACGTGAGCCTCCAGGAGGGGGCGAAAGAGGGTCTCCAAGGCCTCCCGCTGCTTCTCTCGATGGGGCATCCGCTCCGGGACGTGATCGAAGGAGAGCTTCCGGACGTCCTGGAAGATAGGGCGGCCGCCGGCCCGGACCATCGGTCGATTAGCCAGAGGACCCGATAAAAACGTTGTCCTGCATGGGGCCGACGTGCCCCGGTCTCCCCCTCCACCCGCGCCCCGCGAAGGACATCCTTTTAAGGCGTTCCCAGCTTGATGGCAGCATGACGGAGGAGGAGGCCCTAGGGTCTCTCGTGAAGACCACCCTGGGCATTGTCCACACCGAGGACCTCCTGCTGGAGGCGGTCCGAGAGCTTCTGCGGGATGAGGTGAAGCGGTACATTCGGGACCGGCTGGAGGAGCGCCCCGCCCTGAAGGAGGAGCTGAAACGCGGGGTCGCGGCCCTCATGGAGGCCAAGGTGCGGGAGGCGTCGGCCCTCGTTCTCATGGCGAAGGCCGCTACGAAACTCGGCGTGGAGCTCGTGCCGGCCCGGCTCCGCGAGGAGGTGGCGAAGGAACTCGTGGACGCGCTGGAGCGGGACATCGCCACCGTGCTCGAAGGGAAGTAGCTGCGTCCCGTGGGACCCCGGTAAGACCTCTCCCATCTGGAGAGAGAGGACCTCCCGTTTCCCGAGGCAGGTTCCGGGACCTCGACGGCCGCCACCCAGGAGGCCGTTGGCACACAGTCGCGACCCGCGAACTGACGTCGAAACTTTTAAGCGAACTCTGGAGGGAACAACCGTGGATGGCCCGAAGGCCGAATCGTCGCTCGAAGGAGGCGGGCCCTCGGCTTCCCCGGGCGCCTTCGCCCGAGGCAGAGGGACACGGCGACCCCCTCGCGGGCCTCGAAGGCGAGGCGCTCCGGGAGGCACTGGACTCCCTTACGGTCAAGGACCTCCGGGCGCAGGCCAAGGCGTGGTCCGTTAATCTTCGGGGCCGGTGGCGGAAGGGGGACATCGTGGACCTCCTCCTCGCGGCCGCCGTGCCGCCTCGGGAGGAACCCCAAGAGGAGGCGACGGGGGAAATCCCTCAGGACTTCGACCTCCCCTTCGGCCAGCTTGACGACCTCTGGATCGAGGCGGCCAACTGCCTTGATCGCGGGGACGACCGCGCCGCCATCGCCCTCTCTCGAGACGCCCTCAACCGGATTGGCGAATGGACGAGAACGTACATGCAGGGGATGTGCGCCCGTGCCCTGACCGCGGCCAAGCGCCTCACGGGCCGCTACGAGGACGGGGAGGCATCGCAGGCCCTGCATGAGATCATCGACCACGTGCAGCGGGCCTACGAGCAGGGCGACCTGATGGGCTGCGCCCGACAGATCGGAGACCTTCAGCGGGAGATTGCCAATGCCCACATGCGCGAGGTGGGACGCCTCCGGGAGATTCTCTCCGACCGCGAGACAGTCCTGCAGAATCTGAAGGGCCTTTCCATCGACGCCACCGCGGCGCAGGACCTCCTCGCGAAGGCCGAGGAGGCGTCCACTCTGGACGAGCACGAGCGGGCGCTGGAGCTCATCCACCAGTTCGACGAGATGGTGAAGAAGACGAGGGAGCGCCGTGTCGGGGAACTTCGCGACTACCTCGCGGCCGTCGAGGCTCGCATCGAGGTAGCAGAGGACCTCGGGCGTTCCCTCAAGGAGGCCCGGAAGCTCGTCGAACAGGCACGGGTCGCTCTGGATCACAACGACCTGGTCTTGTGTGACCAGATCGCCCGCCGATGTGAGGAGACCGCCCTCGAGGCTCAGCGGCGCCAGATCGAGAAGGCGATGGAGTTGCGGCGGGAGTACTTCCGACAGGTCCGAGCCCTGGTGACCCGTCTGAAGCCGACGCTGAAGGAGGCCGAGACCTACGGCATCGACATTGAGGAACCCAGGGCACTCCTTCGTGAGTCCCTTGACCTGCTGCGCCAGAACGAGTATCTCGACGCCCTCACGCGCGCCGAGGCCGCCCAAAGGGCCTTAGAGGGACTGCTTCCCGAGATCGTCGTGGCGCGGGAGGGGGACGGCGTCGCCAAGCCGCAGGAGGGCGCCTGTCGGGCGTGCGACTCGGCGGACGTCGAGTTCTCCGACGACGGCTGGGCGGAGTGCCACGCATGCGGGCACCGGCACCGCTGGCGCCGGGAGGGCCCGCGACTTCTGTCCATGCTCCGCCAGCGGTTGGTCCGGCGCTAAAACCCTTTTCTAACGCCGTCCCCTTCGCTGGCCCATGGAGCCACCCCTGGACAGGGAAGTCCAAGACTACGCCTTGGAGGACGGGGCAAGCTGCCGCGACCTCGTGAACCAGATGGCGCAGGCCGGAGGATTCACAGCGACCAAGCTGGCCCGGGCCCGGGACATCCTCCGGACCATGATCGAGGATGAGGCCTGTACCGCCTTTCTCTCCTTCCCGGCCGCCCTCATGGCGACGGGGTGTCGCGGCGTCCTTCGAGATCTCGTCCGACGGGAGATGGTCGACATCGTCGTCACGACGTGTGGGACCCTCGATCACGACCTGGCGCGGACGGCGGACGCGTACTACCACGGGGCCTTCTCCATGGACGATGCGGCGCTGCATGCGGCAGGTGTCTTTCGCCTGGGCAACGTCCTGGTCCCTTCCCAGGCGTACGGGACCGGACTGGAACGGACGCTGCGTGCCTTCTTCCAGGGGCTGTGGGACGAGGGCGAAAGGAAGCTGAGCGGGTGGAAGCTGCTCGAGCTGGCGGGGGAACGGCTGGGCGACGAGTCCTCCCTGCTGTATTGGTGTGCCCGTCGTTCCGTCCCCGTCGTCGTGCCCGCCCTCACCGACGGTGCCTTCGGGTATCAACTCTGGAGCTTCTGGCAGGAACACCCCGCGTTCCTCGTGGACGCGATGGAGGACGAGACCTTGCTGTCGGACCGTGTCTTCGCCTCAGAGCGTTCCGGGGCCCTGGTCATCGGGGGCGGCGTCTCCAAGCACCACGTCCTGTGGTGGAACCAGTTCCGGGACGGGTTGGATTACGCCGTCTACCTGACGACGGCGGTGGAGCACGACGGGAGCCTCTCCGGCGCGCGCCTCCGGGAGGCCGTCTCCTGGGGGAAGGTCGCGGTGGGGGCCCAGCGGGTCACCGTCGAGGGCGACGCGAGCGTCCTTCTCCCCCTCCTCTACGCCTCGTTGGCCGAGGACTAGGAGGCGATGTCGTGGAAATGCCCGATGCCCTCCTCGCCGTCGTGCGGCGGTACGGCGGGGCGCCCCACTTCCGGCGAACCTGGGAGGCCCCCGGGGAAAAGGTCCGGGCGCTTCAGCGGGTCGAGGGCGGGAACCTCGGCGGGGTGGGCCTGATCTGGAACCGGGTGGGGCAGGTCGTTCTCCTTCGGCACGACTCTTCCTCCGGGTGGGGGCCGGCATGGGTGGCCCCCGGGGGCGGCGCCCTCCCGGGGGAGAGCCCGGAGGAGACGTTCCACCGGGAGACCCGGGAGGAGGTCGGACTTCGGGTCCGGATCCTCGACCTGACCCGCACCTTCGACCTCACGGTGTCGGATGGGCGGGAGGAGGCCCGGGGGTTCCTCTTTCAGTTCGAGGCGATGGCGGAGTCAGGAGAGGCCGTTCCCGGGGAGGGAATCACGGAGGTCCGGTGGTTCGACGAACTCCCGGAGGACATGGCCTTCCGTGAGGACTACGTCGAGGCCTTCCGGCGACGCAAGCCCACCTTCGGCCCCCGTCCCGGAGTCCGTGGGACGCGCCACGTCTTTATCTAAGGCTCCCTCTTCCGACGTTGACCAAAGGTGCCGGAGCTCCGCAAGGACTACGTCACGGATACGTGGGTTGTCTTCGCCCCCGCCCGCGCCCAGCGGCCCATCGAAACCCAGGGAGCCGTGCGGCTGGCCAACTCCGCTTCGGAGTGCCCGTTCTGCCCGGGCCACGAGCACATGACACCGCCCGAGATCTTCGCCTACCGCTCCAACGAGTCCGATGGCTCCGCCTGGCGGGTTCGGTGCATCCCGAACTTGTTCCCGGCCCTCACGCCCGACGGCGAGGTCCGGACGCAGGTGGACGGCCTCTTTCACTCCGTGGAGGGGGTGGGTGCCCACGACATCATCATCGAGACCCCCGACCACTCTGGGACCTTCTCCTCCCTCCCGAAACGTCAGATCCAGGAGGTTCTCCGCGCGTACGCGGCCCGGGCCCGCACGCTGGCCAGGGACCCCCGCCTGACGTACGTCCTGATCTTCAAGAACCAGGGGGCGGAGGCCGGCGCCTCCTTGCGCCACCCCCATAGCCAGGTCATCGCCACCCCCATCATACCCCGGCGCATCCAGGACGAGCTTCGAGGGGCGGAGGCCTTCCGAGCGGAGGGGGGGACGTGTATCTACGACGGCATCGTGGAGGACGAGTTGGAGGCCTCCGAACGGGTCGTGGCCGCCAACGAGGCGTTCGTGGCCCTCTGCCCCTACGCCTCCCGTTTCCCCTTCGAACTCTGGATTCTCCCCCGCCGCCACCGGCCCCGCTTTGAGACGATCACCAACCGAGAGAGACAGTCCCTGGCGGGTCTCCTCAAGGACGTCCTCCAGAGGCTGGAGGTCCTCGTCGGGGATCCTCCCTTCAACTGGTACGTCCACACGGCGCCCAGCGACGGCGGGGACTACGCCCACTACCACTGGCATCTGGAGATCACCCCCCGCCTCTCCCGGATGGCGGGATTCGAGCGGGGGACAGGCTTCTACATCAACTCGGTCCCCCCGGAGGACGCTGCCCGACTCCTTCGCCAGGCACGCGAGGCCTAGTCCTCCCGGCCCGACGCGTCACCGATGCTTAGGGCCATCCCTCGGCGAAGACCGCCGCCCCGGAGATGGTGTCCCCCAGGCCCACGGTGTAGCGAGGTCGCTGCACCATGCGGGTGGGCACAATCACGAGATTCTCGTCCCGGCGCCACCCGTCGCGAAGGAAGGCGGACCGGGCCCGGCCCGCCAACCCCATGCCCTCGGCCAGGGCGACCACCGCGGCAAACCCCCTCCCCGCCAGCGGGACCGCGAGCGCCTGGGGGATGGCGGCGGGGCCTGGGCTGCGACCAAGGAGGGCGCGGCCGGCCCCTACGAGGGCGGCGAAGAGGAGAGCGTGCCTGACCCGTTCCACGGGGTGCGGGCTGAGCGCCACGTAGTAGCCCAACGTGTGCATGTTGACCCGCGGGACCCCCAGGGCCCGCAGAAGGTGCAAGGCCTCCAGCTGGCGGGCGGGATCCCGACGCACCGCCTGCCAGTCCGGGAGGCCAAGGAGGAACGCCAAATCCGCCAACTCCGCCTCGTTCACGCTGAGGCTGTCCAGAAGCGGGACGATCTCGTCTAGGATGGCCTCCCGTTTGCGGAGGTCGGGGGTGGAGGTCATCTCCAGGTGCACCGCCAGCTTCGGGTTCGCGCCCTTCGCCGCTCGGATGTGCTCCCGCACCCGTCGGAAACTCGCCTCGTAGTCCGGGCCCATGTGATTGAGCCCCGCGAGGAAGAAGAGATCGGCCCTCCGTCCGGCCTCGGGCAACGCCCGTTCCCACTCCCGGTGGAACTGGATGCGCGTCTTCGGGGCCGCGATAAACCGATTGGCCCGGGGGGCCGGCCCGTCCCCGAAGGCGAGGCCCTCTGGATACTCGAGGATGTAGTGCACCTCCGGGGCACATTCCCAGTAGAACTCCTCCGCCGGTGCGTACTCCACCCCCGAGGCGATCCCCAGGGGGACCTGCGCGCCGCTCCCCTGATAGAGGGACGCCAACTCCCAGTTGAACCGGTCGGGGTGCACCAGAATCCGGGCCGCGTCGAAGTCGGAGAGAAGGCGGGCCACCGTGGCCACCTGACCCCCCAGGTGAACCTCGAAGCCCCCGGTCCCCTCCAGGAACCGGATGACCCGCTCCGAGCAGAGGGCCTCTAGGGCGAGGCCGTGGGAAATCGAATGGGAGAGGCCCTCCGCCAGGTTGTCCAGGTCCTCCACCTCCTTGGCGAAGAGGGGCGGGACCTCCTTTGGGGCCTCAAGGCGGGCGAGCCATGCCTCGTCGAGGACGCGGACACGGTCGATGACCGAGTTGTACGCCAACAGAGCACGGGCTCCTCGGAGGGGATTCCGTTTCGAGACAGCGGCGTAGTGTTCTTCCCAGCGCCGTTGGACCCGATCTCGCAAGGAAACCGACCCGCGCCTTGACTACGCGGGAAAGGGGCTCCCCTTAAGTAACCCCACCGGAGCCCTCACGTCGGAACCCGACCAAAGGCCTAAATGCCTAAGGGCCCCATCGCGGGCGGGGGATTGCACGAAGCTGATGCAAGGCGTCCATGTCATCAAGAGCATGGCCAACTGCGCCCTGCTGACGGACGACCGGCTCGTCCTCGTGGACACGACCTATGATGCGGGGGCCCCCGACGTCCTGGCCTACCTGAAGGAGGTGGGGTACAAGCCAGCGGACATCACGAGCATTGTCATCAGCCACGTCCATCCGGACCACGTGTCGGGTCTCGCCGCACTGCGGGAGGCCTCCGACGCGAAGGTGGCGGCCCACCAGATCGAGGCCGCGTTCATCGCAAAGCGGGAAAACTACCCCGGGGGCCATGTGCTCCCGCATGCCCCCGTCGAGGTGGATGTGCCCCTGGAGGACGGGGATCGTTACGAGGAACTCACGGTGATCCACGCCCCCGGCCACACACCGGGCAACATCGCGCTCCTCGACGAGGCCCACGACCTGCTCATCGCGGGGGATAGCATGCGAACCGATGGGAACCAGATCGGCCCCATGATGGACCGCAACAACATCGACCCTGCCCAGCACCGGGATTCCATGAAGAAGATCGCGGGTTTCACCTTCGAGGCCCTCATCGTGGGGCACGGAGAGGCCATGGCCTCAGGGGCATCAGACCGTCTCAGAGAGGCGGTGGCCAAGCTCTAGGCGTGGGTCTCTTCGCCTTCGGCAGTGGCGATTCGTGCAGCGGCGGAACGATAGAAGGGGCCGACTCCCCCCCTCAGGCGCTCCAAGTCCGTCTCCTCGTCCTCCATCCGGTAGGCCCGGAGGGCGGACCGGACCAGAGGATGCCAACGCTCGGGGAGCTTCTCCAGGGCCCAATCGGCCGCGGTGACTTTGGAGACGGCCACGTCCTTCGTCTCCCACGTGTAGAGCAGGCGACAGAGATTTAGGACGCAGTAGAAGGGGTAGTGGTCCAGGTGGGACTCGATGAATCGTCGCTCCCGATCGAGGGCCTGCGCAATCTCTGGCCATGTGGCGGGTGGGTACAGGGTCCGCGGGTCCGGCCCCTCCAGAACGAGGACGGCCCCCCGATGAACGTGCTCCCGATGGAGGGCCCAGGCCCCGTCCGAGGCGGACGTGCCTAGGACCTCGCCCCCCGCGCCGACCAGGCTCTCGGGTCGGGCCGGATCCTGCGCCTTGGCCAGGGGGAGGTAGAGGCCGTCTAGGTGTTCGCCGTACCGGTACTCTCCGACCAACAACCGATGCATGTCCCGGAGGTCCTCGAGCTCGGCTGCCCGCAGCTCGTGCTGCACGACTACCTGAAAGTCGAGGTCCACGCGGCCCGGGACGAAGCCCGGGAAGGCGATGGAGCCGATGAAGTAGATTCCCACGAGATTTTCCCCGAGAATCGCCCGGAGTCGCTCTCGGAAGCGCAGCAGTAGACGCCGAACGCCTCGGGGGAGATGATTGAGATCTGGTTGGGCCTGCCTGGACACGGCGGGGGTCTCCACGCCTGGAAGGGTTAAATCGATATCGCGGCTCTTCATTCAGAGCACGTTGGGCAACGAAGAGGACGTCATACTGTGGCTCCTAGCCTCCGAGGACCCTTCTATCCGCTACCTGACTCTCACGGGCCTGCTAGGAAGACCTGATGACGACCCACGGGTTCAGCATGCGAGGGAGGGGCTTCTCGAGGGGCCACGCATCCGCGCCCTCTTGGCGGGCCAGGAAGCGGACGGCGGCTTCGGGGTCCATCCGTATCAGAAGTGGCGGGGGGCCCACTGGCGCCTCGTCTCCTTGGTGGAACTCGGCGTGCCGCCGGGGGAGCCCCGGGCCGTGGCGGCGACGAGACAGGTGCTACGATGGCTCACGGGACGAGACCACAGGCGCCGCATCCCCACAATCCGCGGACTGACACGAGTCCACGCCTCCATGGAGGGCAACGCCTTGGCCGTGTGCAGTCGCCTCGGGCTCGCGAAACAAGAAGAGGTCCAACTCCTCGCCCGTTCCCTCGTCGAGTGGCAATGGCCCGACGGAGGGTGGAACTGCTGGGAGGGGAAGGATGTGCACCACTCCTCCTTCTACGAGAGCCTCACTCCCCTGTGGGGCCTATGGGAGTACCACCACGCGACAGGGGATTCCGAGAGCCTGCGAGCGGCGGAGCGTACGGCGGAGTTCTTTCTCCGGCATCGCCTCTTCCGTTCCGAGCGGACGGGGGAGGTCATCAAGGAAGAGTGGCTCAAGCTCCATTACCCCCTCTACTGGCACTACGACATCCTGCAGGCCCTCCGGATCCTCGCCCCCGTGGTCCGGCTCGCCGACACACGGGCCCAGGAGGCCCTGGACATATTGGAGAAGAGGCGGCTCCCGGATGGGCGATGGCGGCCTGGGGCGTACTACTGGTACCCGCCGGGGAAGAAGAGGTCGAACGTGGAAGCGGTCGATTGGGGGCGCGGGGGCCCCAACCGGATGATTACCCTGAACGCCCTTCGCGTCTTGAAGGCCGCCGGGCGCGAATCCGACTCGGGTTCGAGGACCCCATCGTAGCTCCGGGGTTCGACCCAGAGCGGGCGGGGAGAGCCTATGCCTCCGACGGTAGCACGGCGGTCTCGTAGTCCTCCCCCGCGAACGGCCGGCCCCCCCCCCGGAGGTAGCCAGGATCGCTAGAACTCGGGCCTTCGGCTCATCTCGCGAGGGAAGTAGAGCGGGCGGACAGGCCTGCCGGAGATCCTCTTCCCGACCTCCTCCGTCAACTCCCCAGGGGACATCTCTCGATCCTCGTCGGCCTTCCGATCGTAGACCTTAAGGGTCTTCGCCCTGACCTCCCGTTCCCCCAGGACAATGACGTAGCCGACCCAGTCCTGCTTGGCCTCGCGGACCTTCTTGGCGACCGTCGCGCTCCGGTCGTCGATTCCCACCCGCGCGCCGACCAGGGCATCGGCCATCTCCCTCGCCATCTCCAGGTGCTCCCCGGAGACGGGCAGGAGGCGGACCTGCTCGGCGTTGAGCCACAGCGGGAGGGTCCCCTTGCGACCGGCCTTCTCCTCCGCCACGGCCGTGTCGAGGACCGTGTACAGGTAGCGCTCTACGCTCCCCAGGATGGCCGTGTGGAGGATGATCGGATGGCGGCGCTTCCCCTCCTCGTCGGTGAAGGTGATGCCGAACCGCTCCGCGTTCCCCACGTCAATCTGGACCGTGGCGATCTCCCGGGCCCGCCGCTCCGCGTCCTCGATCATGTACTCCACGTTCACCGTCCAGTAGAAGTTCTGGCCTTCGGGGTAGATGTTGATGAGGCCTTCCTTTCCTTCGTGCTTGAGCATCGTCAGGATGAGGTCCTTGTTCGCCTCGTAGGCCGCCCGGGAGGAGCAGTTGACCAGCATCTCGTACTCCCGGCCCAGCTTCGCCGCCTCCTCCACGATCCGGTCGTGGATGCGGAGGAACCAGTCGTGGGCCTCCGGGAGGTCCCGACAGAGGACGTGGAGGTCCGGCATGTTCAGGCGGCGGAGGCGGAAGAGGAGACTCGTCTCCCCCGACTGCTCGAACCGGTAGGCGTCCGCCACCTCGAAGGCCCCCAGGGGCAGCTGCCGATAGCTGATGGTCCAGTCGGCCATGTTGCTGAACTGCTGGTGGCAGGCGGCGTACCGGAGGACGAAGACCCGCTTGTCCGTCTCCACCGTGTAGAGGCGGTCCCCGAAGAGCTCTGCGTGCTCGGCCACGGCCCGCTCGGTCAGGTCGAACATGTTCGTTCCCCGAAGGGGGTAGACTGGCAGGCCAAGGCCCCGAACGACCTGGTCGGCATAGTCCGCCACGAGGTCGTACATCAGGCTTGCCTTGGGGTCGTACCGCATGTGGCCGACGTCACTGCGAGATTCCCATTTGAAACCGAACTTCCGCGTGAGGCGAAGGTAGGCGGGCTCGCCCGACGAGGGGTATTCCTCCTTGAGAGCCTCCTTCCGGACCATGACGTCGAAGGGCTCACGTGCACCGGTATACTCCTCCGGACGCACCTCCTGGCCGTCCACCGTGAGGACCAGATACTCATGGGGCTTCTCCTCGGCCGGCGCCGCCTCGTCCTCCTCCAGGGTAATCTCCCGGGAGAGCTCCGACAGGGGGTGCCCCTTGCAGGCAATGTCGAAGGCCTTGTACCAACCGAAGGGCGAGCGGTGGACCTCGAATCCTCGGTCGCCTACCGCCTCCGTCAGCCGGACGAGGATCTGCCGCGCCTTCTCCGGGCGGGCCAGGCTCGAACTGAGGTGGGCGTAGGGGTAGAGGACGATGCGCTTCTCCTTCACCTGGGTGGCCACGTTCTCGATCTCGTCGGCCGCCTTTGACGCGATGGCCTCGACGTCCTCCTCGTCCGCCCGCTCCGCCGAGATGAAGCACACGAGGCTGTCCTGGAAGCGGCCCTTCAGCTCCTCCTCGGACGCCTCCTCCGCGTATTTCGTCTTCCCGGTGGCCTCGTACTCGAACCGGTCGGCGTGGATGAAGAGGATCCGCATCCGGCTTCGATGAGAGGGTTTCGCGTATTAAAGAGAGCGGCGAACGGCGACTATGCTACTCCCCCTCGAGGAACGCGTTCAGATTCCGGAGGGTCTTGACCACCTTCCGGCCCTTGCGCGAAAGACCGTACACGATGACCGGCTTCGGGCCGTCGTCCGACGCCCGAACTTGGACCAAGCCCGCGGTCCGAGCCTCCTGGAGGCGTTTGGAGAGCGTCGCCGGGGAGAGGGTCACCCGCTCGGAGACCTCGGTGTATCGCTTGTCCCCGGATTCCAGGGCCTCAAGGACCTTCGCGAACCCCTTCTTCCCGACCTGTTCCACGTTCTCCCCACCCCTGAGGAGCATATCCGCGGGGGGCCTCCTCTCGAAGCCTTTCACGGGGCCTCTCACGGAGCCTCTGAGACTTTCGGCGTTCGAAGCGCACGCCGGTGAGGTGTATGACCGAGCCGTCAATCGTCGTGTACTCCCCGACAACGCCTTTCCCCGCGAGGGCGAAGGTCTTGTGGCCGCTCGCCTCGAACGTCACCTCTTCTTGCACCTTCACCAGGGCCTCGAGGAACTTCCGAGTCCGCTTGAGGATGACGTCATGGTTCGGGGTAACGGGCGCGGTGTCCTCCCCGACCTGCAGAGAGATGACGTCGGCGTACTTCTTCACGATGACGTCGCTGACCGCCCGCCAACTCTGGGGGGTGTCGAAGGCCTCCAGGCCGACCACGCCCTGCTTGTCGAGGACCACGAGACCCACCTGGTCCTCGTAGTTCGGGACCTCCTCCAGGACCTCGTCCACCTGCTCCTTGAACTCCTCCACCGCTGTCAGGACATCGACCAGGCTGTCCTGCCGACGGTACTGCCAAAGGGAGGAGAGCGCCTGGCCTCGCTCGGCCGGGACCGCCGCCGCTCTGGTGTAGGATCTCACGCGTTCCCAGACCTCCCCCTGGTCTCGGGAGTAGAGGCCCAACTCCACCGAGCGGGGCGCTGAGAACCCGGCCACGCGGAACGCCGTTCCTTCGACGATGGGGACCGAGGCCTCCACGCAGCGGACCTCGACCGGTTCGGCCTCCTTGTGGGGAACGAGGATCACGCTTCCTTCCGCGGCACGGCTCTGGGTCCCTTCCCCCGTGAAGATCGTCCCCATCCGCACGAAGATCGGTCGGTCCGTTCGGTTGAGGACCTTCACCTTCCGAATGGAGCCCGTCTCCGTGACCTCGACGGCGTCCTTCGTATCCTTCAGGGCCTCCTCCAGGGTTCGGTACTTCCGGGGCCTTCGACCCTTCCGGAGAATCGGCAGGACGGCCCCCAGGGACTTCTCGTAGTTCCACGGCTCCCCGAAGGAAAACCCCTCCTCTTCGCTCAGGATGCTATCCACGAAGGCTTTCATGTTCCCCCTGAAGTGAATTCAGCTTCATTCCTATGAAGGCGGCTATGAATATTTAAAGCTGTTGATACTGAGGACCCCTTCGGACGCTACGCTGAGGTTTTATCTGAGCCGTGCCATGATCGCCCTGTGTTCAACGCCCACGTCCTGGAGCTTCCTGAGGCCCGGGACCTGAACGAGGCCTTGCGGGCTGTGGGCGTACAGGCGCAGGGCCAGGCCATCCTACGCCGGAAAGGCCTCTTCCGTGTCGTCCGGCTCCAGGGGGTGGGCTACCGGGAGGCCCTCATCGCGAAGCAGGAGATGCTCGGGGCGGGCGGCGACGCGGCGACCCCCAAGGGGACGGTGGAGTTCACTTCCGACGAGGGGGACGTCATCCTCCTCGGAACGCCGCAGCACTTCAGGCGCTTTCTGGCCAAGATGAAGCACCAGCCCTTCCGGTCCGCGACCCTCGCGGCCGAGGTGCAGGAGGTCCTCACCCATTACGACCGGGACGCCTACGTCCTCCGGTTTCCCCAAGGGGAGATCCCACTGCAGCGAACCGTCGTCATGGGCATCCTCAACGTCACCCCCGATTCCTTCGCCGACGGGGGGCGGTACGTGGAGCCCCAGGCGGCCGTCGACCGGGCCGTCGAGATGGTGAAGGAAGGGGCCGGCCTCGTGGACGTGGGCGCGGAGTCCACCCGGCCCTTCAGCGAGCCCGTGAGCACGGAGGAGGAGTGGAAGCGCCTCGAACCGGTCCTCGCCGGCGTGGTGGACCGGTTGGACGTACCCGTCTCCGTGGACACCTACAAACCGGAGACCGCCGCGAAGGCCCTCGACCTCGGTGCGACCATGGTGAACGACGTGACGGGTCTCCGAGACCCCAAGATGGTGTCCTTGGTGGCCCAACATGACGTGCCCGCCGTCATCATGCACATGCTCGGCGAGCCGAGGACGATGCAGGAGGACCCGCAGTACGAGGACGTCGTCGCCGACATCGTGCGCTTCCTACGCCAACGCATCGCGGAGGCCGTCGAAGGAGGCGTCGCCCCGGAGAAGCTCGTGGTCGATCCCGGCATCGGATTCGGGAAGACGATGGACCACAACCTCCGCATACTCCGACATCTGGGGGCCTTCCGAAGCCTCGGCCGCCCCCTCCTCGTGGGGGTCTCTCGAAAGGGGTTTCTGGGGAAGCTGCTGGACGCGGAGGTTGAGGGCCGGTTGGAAGGCGGGTTGGCGGCGGCGGTGGTGGCCGCCTGCAACGGGGCTCATATCGTCCGGGCCCATGACGTGCAGGAGACCGTTCGGGCCTTGGCCATCGCGGACGCCATTTTGGGAAGGAATCCGGCCTAATCCCGGTGATTGTGTGACCCAGGCATCCCCCCGCCTGCTCCTAAAGGGCGGCAACGGGTTCCTGTTCTCCAATCCCCACGGGAACATCACCAAGCCTCGCGAGGGGCAGGGACTCTACTGGGAGGACACGCGCCACCTGAGTCAGTACATCTTGTCCCCCTGGCCATACCGATTCGCTCTCGTGGGGGCGCAGACACCCGAGCCGTTCCGCTCACGGTTTGAGTTCACGGTGACCCGGCCGCTGGGTACACCCCTCCGCGTGGTCCGAGAGCGCGTGCTAGCACCGCACCTCTTGGAGGCCTTCCGCGTACGGAACCCCGAAGACATCCAGTCTTCTCTGGCCTTGCGCCTGACCTATCGCGTCGACTTTGCCGACATCTTCGAGGTCCGAGGGATGGTCCCGCCCCGCCGGCGAGTGCCCCATGTCGTCCTCTCGGGTCGCACAATCCTCTTCTCCCGGACCGGTGCGGACGGGGTCCCGCGGTGGACGCGGCTCACCTTCGATCCCCTTCCGAATCGACTCAACCGACGGAGGGTCGTATGGGACCTCTACCTCCCGCCCCAGTCGGAGACCGTCCTTACGGCCAGGGTGGAGAGCGGCACCGGATCGCCTCCTGGTGAGCGAGGACTCACTCCCCTTCGCTCTGTCGCTGCCAGGGCCCGCGACCGCCGCGTACGGAAGATGGGGGCCTGGGCACGGGTTGACGGAGAGGGCCACTCCCTAACCGGATGGACAACCCAGGCGATGGAGGACCTTCTGACTCTCCGCATCCAGGTAGACGGGTTCGAGGTGCCGGCCGCGGGCCTACCCTGGTATGCCACTCTCTTCGGACGGGACAGCCTAATCGTGGGACTCCAGACGGTGCATCTCAATCCTCGGCTGAGCATGGAGATTCTCCAGTTGCTTGGCAACCGTATGGGACAACGACACGACCCGCTCCGGGCGGAGGAGCGGGGCAAAGTCCTGCATGAGCTCAATCGGGGCGAACTGGCGGGCGCCGGCATCACTCCCTATGGCCCTTACTACGGCACCGTCGACGCCACACCTCTGTTCCTTTGCCTCCTCCATGAGGTCTACCGCTGGACCGCGGACTTGGTCTTTTGTGGGGCGATGTATCCCTTCGCGCAGGAGGCGGCCCGCCACCTGGTCGAGCAGCTCCAGGGTCCCTTGGGATTCCTGAACTACCAGGGAGGGGACCCTCCTGCCCTCCGCCATCAGGGCTGGAAGGACGGGGAGGTGGGAATCCTCCGGCCCGACGGGCGCCAACCCGATCCTCCCGTGGCGCCCTGCGAGGCCCAGGGGTATGCGTTCTGGGGTCTCCGTGGTCTTGCAGAAATCGCCTCGGCCCTCGGTGAGGATGAGGAGGAGGCGGGCTTAGAGGCGGAAGCCGGGGCGTTGAGGGCGCGGTTCCACCCCGCCTTCTGGATGCCTGAGGACGAGACCTACGCCATCGCCCTCGATGGACGTGGGAAACGCATTCCTCTCGTCGCCTCCAATGCCGGGCACCTCCTCATGTGTGGCTTCCTTACCCAGGCACAGGCAGACCGGGTCGCCGATCGCTTGTTTACGAGGGACCTTCACTCGGGCTGGGGGATTCGAACGCTCTCTGACCGGGCCCCATACTACGACCCCATGAGCTATCACCACGGGTCCGTGTGGCCGCACGACACCTCCCTCGTGGCTTTCGGAATGGCCCGTACGGGCCGTCCAGGGGACGCCGGCGTCCTCTTCGAGGAACTTCTCGCGGCCGCGACAAGCTTCCCGCACTCCCGCCTACCAGAACTCTTCGGAGGGCATCCCCGAAAGGGCGGCCCGCCCGTCCCCATTCCCCAGGCTTGCGACCTCCAGGCCTGGGCGTCGGGTGTCCCTTTGCTCGCGACACGCGCCCTTCTGGGGATGGAGGCCGACGCGGGGGCGGGAACCCTTCGGCTTCGTCCTTTCCTTCCCCCGCCCTTCTCTCGGCTTCGCCTGCGTTCCCTTCAGATCGGAACCTCCCGCATCGAGGTCGAGGCCGAGGGGCAGGGAGAGGAGACGGAGGCTTGCGTGCGGACCCTGTCGGGTCCCAGGCTCGAAATCGTTTGACCCCGTGACAGTTTCACCCACCTCCTCCCTCGTGCCTCTTAAGGCGTCCCCACGTGGGAGTCCTCTCCACACGGGGCGGGAGGACATGGAAGGCTGGATCATCGACGCCTATGCGGACTACCAGCGGGACTCCCTGGTCACCTGGCTCTGGACCCCCCAGGGGGTCCGCCGCATCGCGGACCCCGCCTACCGGCCCCGCTTCTACGTCCACGGAGGGCGGGGCGACCTGGAGGTCATGAAGCGGCGGCTGGCACACCTCGATCGGGTGGAGGAGGTCGAGTGGGCCTCCAAGAAGACCGACATCCGGTCCACCGAGGCCGTCCCCGTCCTGGACGTCCTCCCCCGCCACTACCGGGACCTCCACCCCCTGGCGGAGCTGGTGAACCGGGAAGGACAGTTCCACGATTTCCGCCTCTACGACGTGGACCTGCGGCATAGCCAGCGATACTTCCTCCAACACGACATCCTCCCCTTGAGCCGGACGGCATACGACGGGGCCTGGAAGCGGCTCGAAGAGCCCTTCGCCCTGGAGTACGAGCTCCCGCCCCTGAACGAGCAGTGCTTGGACATCCAAGTGGACGCACCCGAGGGGCTCCCCCGCTACGAGGACCGCCTCCGCGGGGCCCGCCTCGGTGAGACGGTGCTGGAGGGTTCTGAGGAAGCGATCCTGGAAGGTCTCAACCGGGCCCTGCTGGAGGAGGACCCGGACATCCTCCTGACCGTGAACGGGGACCCCTTCGTCATCCCCTACCTGCTTCAGAAGGCGGAGACGCATGGTGTGGATCTCGTGCTGGGACGGGAACGGCAGCGATTCCAGCACGGGGAGGGGAAGAGCTACTTCACCTACGGCAAGATCGTCTACAAGCCGACCCAGTACCTCCTCCGAGGCCGCCTCCACCTGGATGCGAACCACTTCGCCCACCGGGAGAGCGGCCTCCACGGGCTCGCGGAGATGTCCCGGCTGGCCCGCCTGGTCCCCCAGGAGATGCTCCGGCTCACCCCGGGGACGGCCATCACGGCCATGCAGGTGAACGAGGCCCACTGGCGGGGCTACGTCGTCTTGTGGAAGAAGAACCTGCCCGAGGCCTTCAAGACGGCGGAGGAGCTCGTCCTCTGCGACCGAGGTGGCTTCATCCTGGAGCCGCGGGTGGGCATCCACGAGGGGATCGTGGAGGTGGATTACGCCTCCCTCTACCCTCAGATCATGCGGACGTTCAACATCTCCCCGGAGACGATCTTTTGTCCCTGCTGCAAGGAAGATGGCATGGTGGCGCCGGGGATTGGGCACCACACATGCGTGCGTCGGAGAGGACTCATCCCGGTTTATCTGGACCCGGTCTTGGAGAGAAAGAGATACTACAAACAGAGGAAGAGGGAGGCAGGACCGAACCAGGCGGTCTACGAGGCTCGGGATTGCATCCTGAAGTGGATGCTTGTGACGTGTTATGATGGCGATACATTAGTGCCCTTCAAAAAAGACGGGGTTGCCAAGCTTGCACCGATCTCGGAGACAATTGATCCCTATCTCCCTGAGGGACCGGGAGTCATTCCAGCTCCCCGGGACATGTGTGCGTATGGTCTGGATGACGAGGGAAGACCCGTCGAAAAACCCATCAAGAAACTGATTAAGTCGCCGGCTCCGAAGACAATGCTTCGCATTTCTCTCGTGGGGGGTCGGGAACTGGTAGTCACACCGAATCATCAGTTCTTCGTGCAGTCCGAGGGGAGCTTGGAGCGGAAACGAGCTGATTCTTTGGAGGTTGGAGAGCGCCTGTCCATAGCCGGCGGTTGGAAACCGAATGGAGAGCACTTAGCTCAAAGCCTGAACGTTGCGTACGTACTTTCCCGGAACAACGATCTGAAGGATCTGGAGTGTTGGCGGGTTCGAGGTCCCGGAATTAGAAAGCGAATGCAATCGCATTTCAGGATCATCTTCCGCCACGCCACTAATGCAGGCTACACAGATCAGAGTCCCTACATCTGGAAGGATACAGGGGTGATTCCACTTCGATTTCTACCTCTGCTTCGCCTTCCTCTTCCAGAATGGAACTCGTTGGAAGTTGGGCATACACGGCGGCATGGGGGAAAGCTCAATTTCCTTCCCGCTAGGATTGAGATTGACTACGACCTGGGGTTTCTGGTTGGCTTCTTCATCGGGGATGGAAGCGGCACTGGGAATATGATTCGGCTGTACGTGGGGATGGATGAGTCGGAGATCGTCGGAAAGCTCCTCGGTATCGTCGACAAGAAGTTTGGGCTCATTGGAGTGGTTAGGAAGGAAACTCACGCAAGGATGTGGGTTGTTCAATTCAACAGCAACGGGCTCACGAGAATCTTTCGCGATGTTCTGCACGTAGGACCATCGGCCAAGAAAGGCAAACTCGTGATTCCGGAATGGCTTCTGAATGCCTCTGAGGCCGCGAAACGGGGGTTCATTGCGGGTTTAATCGCGAGCGATGGGGCAATCAATCCGGGGGGCTTTGCTCTTATTGCGAGCGCCTCTCGGCCCTTTCTTGAGTCGCTGCGTTTGTTGGTTGGGACCATCAACATCCCGAGTCGTCTCTACACAACCAGGGGCCGAGACAAGCGCTATCCGCTCTTCGGTCTACGTCTAAACGTTGAGGATTTGGATGGAATTTGGCTAAAGGATTTTCATCGAGCCAAAGTGGATGCGTTTCCGCCTGAAGGATCAAAGAGAAGGACCGGAGACACTCCGTTTCAGCGTGTCAAATCAATTGGGAGCATGCCTCCGGGGTCGCCGTTCGTTTATTGTTTCGAGGTCGATGGCGAGCCGAATGGGTTCCTCGTAGAAGGGATGGTCTTTGCCGGGAACAGTTTCGGATACATGGGCTATTCGAACGCCCGCTATGGCCGCATCGAGTGCCACGAGGCCATCAACGCCTACGCCCGGGAGATCCTCGTCAGGAGCGTGCACATCGCCGAGGCCCACGGATACGAAGTCGTCCATGGCATCGTCGACTCCCTCTGGCTCCGCCCCTTGCCCGGCCATGCCCCCGTAGAGGAGGTCGTACAGCGCATCCAGGACGACATCGGCCTCCCCCTTGACCTGGAGGGCACCTACCACTGGATCGTCTTCCTACCCTGCAAGACCACGGGGGTAGGAGCTCTGAACCGCTATTACGGTCTCTTCGAAGACGGGGAGATGAAGCTGCGGGGCATCGAGGTCCGCCGGCACGACACGTCCCCCTTCATCGTCCAGGCCCAGACGGGTATGCTGGAGGTCTTTCGACAGGCCCGGAACGCCCGGGAGTTTCAGGACGCAATCCCCGCGGCCATCCAAGTCCTCCGGGAGGCCGCCGGGAACCTCGGAAAGGGTCGCGTCCCGCTGGAAGACCTCGTCATCTCCAAGGTCGTCACGAAACCATTGGAGGAGTACGTGGTCCTGAACGACACCGCCGCGGCGCTGCGGCAGCTGAGGGCGCGCGGGTTCAAGGTGGAGCCCGGGGAGTACGTCCGCTACGTCATCACCGACCGGAGGACCCGTGACTACCGGCGGAAGGTGAAATTCGCCGCCTTCCTCCAGGAGGGGGACACGCCGGACGCGTGGGAGTACCTCCGCCTCCTGGCGCGGTCGGGGGAGACCCTCTTGGCGCCCTTCGGCTACACGGAGGAGGGGCTCCTCCGGGAACTAAGCTAGCCTCGTAGGCCGTCAACCTCAGTCATGAAGGAAGAGCTCGATCCAGTTGCCATCGGGATCGGTCACGAAGGCCTGGTGTCCCTGCGTGCTCGCGGGGTCAATTTCCGTAGGGGCGGCCCCACCCGCTACCAGCTCCCTGTACGCCGCGTGGACGTCATCCACGACGAACCCGACGTGGTCTAAGCCCTCCCCCGGCTCGTAGGGGGAGTGCCATCGGGATCCCTCGGGGTACGCGTTCAGCTCCAGCCGCTGCCCCGAGGCACCATCCTCCAGGAGGACCCAGTCCCCTCGTCCGCCCCCGTACTCACTCATATTCCCGCGGCCCACCTCCTTCAACCCGAGGAGATCTGTGTAGAACTCCAGGGACCGGTCGAGGTTCGTGACCCGGATGCCGAAGTAACGCAGGTACATGGGGGGTCCACGGGCAAACAGAAGTATAGCTATGCCCGACGCGCGTTGGGATCCAATTTCAGGACCGCGTCGCTGTAGGACCCCGCCACGAGATCTTCGTCCCGGATTCCCAGGGAGGTGCGTAACTCGGCAAACTCGGCCTCCGCCTGCGTCACCCCTCCCGATACGTCGAGGAGCCTCTCAAACTCGACGAAGTCCCCTAGGCCGGCGACCTCGTCCAGGTGGATTTGCACCTCCCCCCACCGGAAGATCCGGCGTCGCTTCCGCACCTCCACGAGCACGCCGAGGGCCTCTCGCAGAAGGCCGAGGAGGGCGGCGGGATCGGCAGCTGGGAGGAGAGAGACCCGACTCCGCTTGGGATCTGGCCGGTCCTCCCGCCGATAGTAAATCAGCGTGCCTTCGTCCCGCCCTTCCACCACGCGCAGCTTGAGACGGCCCTGTCCGACATGGAAGTAGGTGTCCACCTGGTGCACATCCTCGATGGAAATGGCATGTTGGGCACACCAAGCCTCCCCGCGGGCGGGATCCAGGCTCCGTGCCTTTAGCTCCAGGAGTCGCTTCTCCCCCACTGGGCGGAAAGAGGGGGAAGGGTTTCTAAGCCTTCACGTCCGGGGCCAGCTCAACGGTGCAATTGACCTCGTCGAGGGTCGCCAGGAGATTCTCAAGGGCGCCCTCCTCCATGGGGATTAACCATGCCCGGGCCACGGAATCGAAGGTCCGGCCGGGCACCTTCTTGATCGCCTGGACGAGGCTGCTATCGTACTCGAACCGGACAACGTACTGGTCTCCGGCCCTTTCCACGCTCACGCGATGGGGCGCCTCGGGAGGGACAACCGCACGTGCGTGCAGGTCCATCAACTCGGAATCCATCTCCACCTCGGCCCCGACCGCCTCCAGGGTGGCCACCGCGTCCGCGTAGTAGTGAAGGGGCACACTCCACTCCTTCGTCACGGGATCGTAGCGCCTCCTGTCCATGGACTTGACCGCCTTCACGAGGAAGCGATCGTACTCGAAGCTCAGAACGGCCTCATCCCCCCGCCGACGCATGCTTACACGCGTCATCATGGGGTCCAGGGGCGGCCCGGTATAAAGCGGCGACCGGGGGGTGGCCGAAAGTGCTCCTCTCAGGGCTGCTGGGCCCGCAAATCACGAGCTCGAATCAGGGCATCCAACGCGACGCCGATGTCTCGCAGGCTCTCCCCGGCTCCCTCCTCCCGATCCACCACACACACCGCCCGCTCCACGACCGCCCCCTCTCCCCGGAGGAGATCGGTGGCCCGGCGCAGGGTGCCCCCCGTGGTGGCGACGTCCTCCACGAGGAGAACCCGGTCGCCGGGGTGGACGTCCCCCTCGTAGGCCCGCCCCGTTCCGTGGGCCCGGGCTTCCTTTCGAAGGATGACATAGGGCAGTTCCGTCTCGAGGGCGAGGGCCACCAGAAGGGGAACGGCCCCCAGCTCCGTGCCGGCCATCCGCTGGACACCCGCCGCATGGGGGACGAGACGCCGGACGACGCGGCGGAGAAGGACGGGGTCCGTGAAGGCGGCCTTGAGGTCCACGTAGTAGGGGCTCTTCTTCCCGGAAGCCAGGGTGAAGGCCCCGAACCGCAGGGCCCCGCTTTCCACCAGGGCCTCCACCAGGTTCACCACGGGACCTCCTTCTTTCCGATCCGGTACCCCAGGAGGTTGATGGCCCGGTGGAGGGGGGGCGTCACGATGATAATCAGGGCCATGCCCAGGGCCGCCGGGCCGACGAGGTAGTGCATGGCCACCCAGGCCGGGAAGGCCAGTCCCGTAATGAGGAAGGCGCCGATCACGAAATCGTACTGGTCGAGGATGGGGGCCTTCTGCCCCTGGGGAACGCCCCACCGCCGCTTCAGGAAGCTTCCCAACAGGTCTCCCAGCAGGGCGCCGAAGGAGAGGGCCGTGATGATCCCGAGAGAGACCGGGAACGGGCCGTACGAGAAGGGGGTCCCCGGAAAGGGCAGCGCACTCGCCCACATAAGGGTCCCCAGGGCGACGCCCACGAGCCCGCCCCCCAGGAGGCCGCGCCAGGTCTTGCCGTCCCCGAAGAGGCGCCTCTTATCCCGGAGGACGACCCCGAAATCCACGGGGCGGCCCCCGCCCGCCAACACCGCGGCGGGGTTGGCCACGTAGGCGGGGAGGAAGAACCAGAAGGCCAGGAGGAGGGTTAGGAGGACCACGGGGTCCCCTATGACGAGTGGCCCTATTTCAGCCTCGCGACGTTTTCACCCGAGATAACCGATACCGCACCCCTTTATAGCGACCCCACGGAGGTCCCGACGATGGCGGAGCGGGTCCCCACCTTCGTGGAGGGATTCGACCAGGTCCTGGGCGGGGGCGTCCCCGAGGGGAGCGTCGTCCTGGTCTGTGGCACGCCGGGGACCATGAAGACCTCCCTCGTCTTCAGCGTCCTCTACCATAACGTCCGGGAACGGGACCGCAAGGCCCTCTTCGTGACCTTCGAACAGGGGTACG
>JBHIDH010000014.1:0-32066 GCA_046759985.1 Thermoplasmata archaeon | reverse complement strand
AGAATTCGCCCATGTTAGAACTGGCTGCTCGCCCCCCGCTGCGCTGCTTGAGTCAAGCGGTCTCGTAGCGTCCCTACACCTCTAGCTCCCCTTCGATGGGGAGCCTGCACAGAAAGGTGGGGGCCTCTACAGTCCGGCGTAGAGGAACATAACCATTAGGGACAAAAAATGCCGGGGGAGGGAATCGAACCCCCGTAGAACCGCTCTGCAGGCGGTCACATAGCCACTCTGTCACCCCGGCGTGCGTGTCTGAGCCGAAGGCGGCTATTTAACGCTGAGCCGGCGGACCGAGCCTATTTCTAGCGGCCGAGGGTTGGACCGAGGGATGGCGGGAAAGACCGTGAGCGACGCGGTCCACGGGTCCATCGCCGTCGACGGCGTGGCCTTGGACCTCATCGAGAGCCTGGAGCTCCAGCGCCTCAACGGCATCCGCCAGCTGGGCCTCACCTACCTCGTCTTTCCCGGCGCCAACCACACCCGCCTCGAGCACGTCCTGGGTGCCTACCACGTGGCAGGGGCCATCGCCCGTTCCCTCCCCCTGCCCGAGGAGGAAGCCACGCTGGTGTCCACCGCCGCCCTCCTTCACGACCTCGGGCACGGCCCCTTCTCCCACACCCTCGAACGCGTCCTGGCCGAGGCCACCGGCCTCGATCACATGGAGGTCACGAAGCGCATCATCCGGGGCGAACAGGACAGCGTCCCGGAGGCGGAGCGAAGCGCCTTCGCGAGCTCCCCTACCGTCGCGGACATCCTGCAGACATGGGGGGTACCCCGGGAGGAGGTGGCGGACCTCATTACCGGCCAGGACCCCATGACCGGCCTCTTCGCCTTCGAGCGGGGGGAACGGACGCCCGCGCGACCCTACCTCCATCAGATCATCCACGGCGCCCTCGATGCCGACCAGATCGACTTCCTCCTTCGGGATGCCTTCTACACGGGGGTCGCCCACGGAATCATCGACCTCCCGCGCCTGCTGAGCACGTTCCGCCTGGTGGAGGGTCACCTGGCCGTCGACCGGAAGGGCCTCAGCGCGGT
The DNA here is from genome assembly GCA_046759985.1 of Thermoplasmata archaeon. Taxonomy (GTDB): domain Archaea; phylum Thermoplasmatota; class Thermoplasmata; order RBG-16-68-12; family JAJISG01; genus JAJISK01. Next base: position 31,031 of record JBHIDH010000014.1, on the reverse strand, counting down.
GGAGGGAACCCTGGTCGCCCGGGGCCTGATGTACACCTCCGTCTACTTCCACAAGACCGTCCGCATCGCGGAGACGATGCTCGCCCGGGCTGTGGAGATGGCCGCGTCGACCCCGGAGGAGGTCTTCCTGATGAACGACGCCGAACTCGTGTCCTGGCTCCTCGCCCAAGAGGGTCACCCCCGGGAGACGGCGCTCCGCCTGAAATACCGGAGGCTCTACAAGCGGGTCCTCACCCGGGAGACGGGGGAGCTGGGTCCCCCGGAGAGAGCCCGCCTGGTGGAACTCGCCGCCCCCGAGCGGCGGCGGCAGGCCGAGGAGGCCATGTGTGCGCGCCTCGGTCTCCCGCCAGGCAAGGTCATCATCGACATCCCCGCCCCTGAGATCCTCCTGACGGAACCTCGCCTTTCGCAGGTGGACCTGGGGGTGGTCGAGGACGGCAGGGTTCGGCCATTCGGGAAGGTCAGCCCCTTGGCCCGGGCGCTCCGCCTACGCGAAGCCGTGGATTGGGCCGTGATGGTGGCCGCCGACCCCGCCCACGCCGCCGAGGTCCAGCGGGTCGCCCCGAAGGTCCTCTTCGCGTGACGCCACCAGGATAATATGGCCGGACCCCATGGCACGGGGCGAACAGCTTGGCGTTCGCGAACATGGAGCCTGTCCCGGATCGCCCCGTCCTCCGGGCGGGAGACGATCTGGTCGTCGCCGACCTCCACATCGGGAAGGAGGAGGAGCTCCGGCGGGAGGGCTTTACCCTCCCCAGTCAGACGAAGAGGATGGGGGAGGAAATCGCCTCGCTCCTGGAGGCGTTCCGGCCTGAGCGGCTGGTGATTCTGGGGGACCTGAAGCACCAAATCCCCCGCTTCACCGGCCTGGAGCGGAGGGACGTGCCACGCTTCTTCGACCTCCTCGAGGGATCGGTCTCCGAAGTGCACCTGGTCCAGGGCAACCACGACGGGAACATCGCCTACCTCCTGCCCCGCTGGGTGACTCTCCACGGACCCGAGGGGTATCGCCGGGACGACGTGGGGTACGTCCACGGCCATGCCTGGCCCTCGCCCGAGGTCATGGAGGCCCGCACGCTGCTCATGGGACACAACCACCCGACCCTCGTCTTTCCCGACCGCCTGGGTCCCCGGACCTTCGAGCGATGTTGGGTTCGAGCCCCCTTCGTGGCGGACCACCCCCGCTACGACCGCCGCCCCGAGGATCTCGTCCTGGTCCCTGCCTTCAACGAGTTCTCCGGGGGCACGGCCATGAACGAGACGGGCCGCCGGTACCTCGGCCCCGTCCTGAAGTCCGGCATGGTGGGCATGGATCGGGCCCAGGTGTACCTGCTGAACGGGGCGTACCTCGGGCGGCTGGGGGAGATGATGGTCGAGGGGCGAGGGGAGAGCACGAAGGACCGCGGAGGGCCTGTCGCCTCGAAGTCCACGCGCCGTACGCCCCGCCGAAAGGGACCGCCGTCATAGGACGCGCGGCCTGGGGATGGGCCCGGTCGGGATCGAACCGACGACCTCCACCTTTCCTATGGAAGATTGTAAGGGTGGCGTCATTGGTGGGCCTCGGCGAGGCAAACCACTAGACCACGGGCCCCTAGCGCTCCGAACAGGGAGGCCACTATAACGGTTTGGGGGTCAGGCCGCCGTGAGCTGTTCGGCCACCATGTCGACCCGCTCGTCCACCCGGGCCAGGTCCGCCCCCGGGGGGAGGACGACGACGAGCATGGAGTGGCGATCCGAGGCGTAGATTACGACCAGCAGGTCCTCCGACTCGATGAGAATCCGCGTGGGGGCGTTCCGCCCCATCTCCGTGGTGGCGGTCATGGCCGCCCCCATGATGGCGGCGCACATGATGGAGAAGGTCTCCGTGGACACCCCTTCGGGAAGGTCGGCGGCGATGACGAGCCCGTCGCGGCTGATTACCGCCGAGGCGATGGCCTCCGTCTCCTTTCTGAGCCTTCCCAGTACGTTCTCCAAGCTCATGCCTATCCCTCGATTTTGAACACACAGCCGGAGTCGCCGTTGCTGGCGCACTTGGTCTCGGTGAGAGTCACCCGGGCGCTCCCGTCCGTCTCCAGGACGCGGGAGAGGATCCCCTTAAGGCGATGACAGGTGGCACCCCCGGCGTCGGGGGTGGCCTCGATGGACCCCGAGACCTTCACCTCCTTCTCCCCAAAGGTGATGTCCTCCGCCCAACCCCGGGCGATGAGGATGCGGCGACACGCGTCGAAGAAGTCCTCCCCCTTGGCCGCCATCTCGGCGATGTCCCCACCGAGGGAGAGGCCCTCCCGGAAGAAGAGGCCGTGGCAGGCGTGCGACATGACGCTCTCGTAGAGCTGTCGGACGGCCTCGATCTCCGGCTGGGAGATCTTCACAAAGCGCATCTGGGCGTGAAGGTCCCCCCGCGTCGGCTTAAACCTTGCGACACGATTACCGCGGGGGAGAGGGCACCGGCCGGGCCGCTAGGCCTCGCTGCACGCGGGGCACAGGAGCTGGCCGTTGTGGAGTCCCAGCCGATCGGAGAACGTGGCGCAGGACTCGCAGTAGCCCACGCCGTTCCCCTCCCCCCTCTTCGTCACCTCGGCCTGCTGCCGCGTGATTTCGATCAATGCGGGCCAGACCTTGAGCACGTCATTTTCCGTGACCAGGCCTACCAGGTTCTCCCCGTCCACCACCGGGAGGCGCCGGATCCGGAGCTCGGCCATGGTCTTCGCCGCATCGAGGACTTCCTGGTACGGCTCCACGGTCACCAGCGGGGAGGTCATGCATTCCTCCACCCGCATCTCGGAGGGGATGCGGTCCTCGGCCACCACCTTCGTCACGAGGTCCTTCTCCGTGACGATGCCGATGGGCTTCCCGTCCAGGACCACGAGGAGGCTTCCCACGTCCCGCTCCCGCATGAACCGGGCCGCGTCGTGAATCGTGGCGTCGGGGGCCAGGGTGACCGGCTCTTTTGACATGATCTCCAGGACGGGGATGGCCTTCACGGGCTCCCTCAACGCGAAAACAAGGCCCCGTCTATTAAGGGTTTCTAGGCGGGTCCGCGTCCCGCCAGAAATGGGGGGAGAAGGGTTTAAGCCCGGGCCTCTCCTGGTCTGGCCGATGTGGAGCCAGGCCGAGGGCGAGGCCGCGGTCCGGCTGGCCCGTTGGTCCGTGGACGCCCAGGCGGGGCACCCTGCGGAGGACCGGCCGACCCTCCCCGACCGGTTCGCCCGCCCCGGCCGCGTGTTCGTGACCCTCAACACCTACCCGGCGGGAACCCTCCGGGGCTGCATCGGTTACTTCGAGTCACCCGTCTCCCTCGGCGAGGCCCTCGAGCGAGCCGCCGTGGCCTCTTGCCACGACCCCCGCTTTGAGCCCCTGCGTCCCGAGGAAGCGGACGGGGTGGTGGTCGAGGTCAGCCTTCTGACGCCCCCCGAGCGCCTCAGCGCCCCCCGGCCGCTGGCGTACCTCGAGGCGGTGGAGGTGGGCGTCCACGGGCTCCTCGTCCGGCACGGGGTCGCAAGCGGCCTCCTCCTGCCGCAGGTCGCCGTCGAACATGATTGGGCGCCCGAGGATTTCCTCGCCGCGGCGTGCATGAAGGCGGGTCTCCTTCCCGACGCCTGGTTTGAGCCGTCGGTCCAGATCTACCGCTTCGCGGCAGAGGTCTTTGGGGAGGTGAAACCTCGAGGGGGCGTCGTGCGGCAGCTCCCTAACACGGTCCATGATGGTCATCCAGGGTAGGGCGTACTACCGCGGGGAGCTGCGCCCCCTCGCCCTCGGGATCGAGGACGGGGTCATCCGCGCCGTGAAGAAGACCTTGCGGGGGGACAAGCGGATCGACTTTGGCGACCGCGTTCTCCTCCCCGGCGGGATCGACGTCCACGTCCACTTCCGGGATCCGGGCCTCACCCACAAGGAAGACTTCTCCACGGGGAGCGAGGCCGCGGCCGTCGGGGGCATCACCTCCGTCCTGGACATGCCCAACACCCGGCCCCACGCCACGACGCCCGCCCGTCTGGAGGAGAAGCGCGCCCTGGTCGCCCCCAAGGCCCACGTGGACTTCGGCCTGTTCGGCGGGGTGCGCCGAGGGGAGGACATCGCGCGATTGGAGCCCTACTGCCACGCCTACAAGTTCTACTGGGCCGAGAGCTTCGGCGGGCTTGTCGGGTCGGGCGAAGAGCTCCCCGGGATTCTCCGGGCCCTCCGCGACGCCGGGCGGCCCCTCACGGTCCATGCGGAGGACCCCGCCGCCTTTCGCCCTCGCACAGAGAAGGGGCTGTCCGACCACCACGAGGCCCGGGGGGGCGAGGCGGCCGAGGAAGTCGCCATCCGACAGCTCGCGGCCTGGCGGGATGCCGGTCGGGTTCACGTGGCCCACCTGTCCTCTCCCGCGGGGCTCGGGGCCCTGCGAGGGACCGGGATGAGCGCCGAGGCGACGCCCATGCACCTCCTGCTTGACATGACGGCGGACCTGGGGGCCCGAGGAAAGGTGAACCCACCTCTGCGTCCGCCGGCCCACCGGGACGCCCTGTGGAGGGCCTTCGTGGACGGGCAAATCAACGTGTTGGCTACGGACCACGCGCCCCACACCCTCGAGGAAAAAGGGGGAGGGTTCGACGCGGCCCCCCCGGGCGCCCCCAACGTGGAGACCGTCTACCCCCTGATGTTCGCCCTCGTCCGACGGGGGACCCTCTCCCTGGACGTCCTCGTCCGGACCCTGAGCCATCGGCCGGCGGCCCTCTTTGGGCTCCCGGGAAAGGGCGCCTTCGAGGTGGGGATGGACGCCGACATCGCCGTCTTTGACCCACGCGAGCGGACGCGGATCCGCGCGGACGACCTCCACTCGAGGGCCGGATGGACCCCCTTCGAGGACCGGGAGGCGATCTTCCCCACGGCGACCTTCCTCCGCGGCGTGCGGGTCGCGGAGGGACGCGAGCTCGCGGAGGACCGGAGGGGCCGATGGATCCCCCTCCGGCGACCCGAGGCGGGTTCGTAGCCGCCCGATGCGCGCCTGGACGAGTGCCCCTCGCCAAGCTTTAAGAAAACCCCTCTAATAGGCGCGTCGATGGTCTTTCTGGAGATCGCCGATTTTCTCCTGGGACTCGTCGCCACGGGCGGCTATCTCGCGATCTTCCTGGCCATGGTCATCGAGGGGGTCCTCACCCCCATCCCCAGCGCTGCCATTCTCCCCTTCGCCGGCCTCCTGGCGCGTGAGGGGATCTTCTCGCTCCCCCTCGTCATCCTGGTCGCCGCGACGGGGGCCACGGTGGGGTCGGTGGGGGCGTACGCCATCGGCCGATTCCTGGGTCGGCCCTTCCTTCTGCGCTACGGCCGCTTCCTCCGGCTGGAGGAGCGGCACTTGGACCAGGCGGAGGGGTGGTTTGCACGCTGGGGAACCTGGGCCATCTTCCTGGGCAACTCCTTCACGGGCTTCCGCTCCGTCATCTCCTTTCCCGCGGGCCTCGCCCGTATGCCGCTCCGGGGCTTCGTCCCCTTCACCTTCTTCGGCGCCCTGATCTGGTCCTCCCTCCTCATCCTGGCGGGCTTCTTCCTCGGGCAGGCCGCCTTTGACCTGGCGCGGAACCTGGAGGGCTTCGATCTCCTCATCCTGGGAGCCCTCGCCGGGGTCCTGGTGGGTTATCTCCTCCTCCGATGGCGGCGCCGCAACCGTCGTGCCGTGGGGGAGGCCCAGGCGCCCTAGGTCCCCTGGTAGTAGAACTCTCCCGCCGCCTTCTGCTGCCGATCGAGCTTGGAGCCCGGGTTGTTGATCCGCGGCCGCTGCGTGTCCCGGTCCCGCCGGAACGTTACGTCCACCTCCCGCAGGAAGCGATTCATCCCGTCCCGCATGGGGTAGGGGCCCGTCCCCCGCCCCGCCCGGCCCGGGTCCCCCGTGAAGACCATCAGGGAGTCGGCCACCATGTCGATGAAGTAGACGTCGTGGTCCACGATGAGGGCCGTCTTCCCCGCGTTCTCCATGGCCCGCCGGATCCCCCGGGCCGCCTCCATCCGCTGGTTGCTGTCCAGGTAGGCCGAGGGCTCGTCCATGAGGTAGATGTCCGCCTCCGTCCCCAGCGCGAGGGCGATAGCCACCCGCTGCTGCTCGCCGCCCGAGAGGGACGTCACCTCCTTCTCGTAGATGGGGTCAAGCTCCAGGGGCCCGGCGACCTCCGTCCGGAAGTAGCTGCTCTCGACCTGCTTGCCGATGCGACCGAGGAGGATCTCCCGGACGCTCCCCTCGTAGGTGAGCTGGATATACTGGGGCTTGTAGGAGACCGTCGCCTCCCCCTCCACCCCACCCTCCTTGGGTTGGATCTCCCCCGCCAGGACCCGGACGAAGGTGGTCTTGCCCGTGGCGTTGGGCCCCAGGACCCCGACGACCTCGCCCTTTCGGACGACGCCCCCGGCGGCCTGCAGGGAGAAGCCATCCAGCTCCACCTCCAGGGGGGAGAACGTGAGGAGGATCTCGGCCTTCCACTCCGGCCGCGGGGCCCGCGCCTCGAATCGAATCTCCCGCTTCCGGATCCGGACGTTCTCGGCCCGGAGGTACCCCTCGAGGTACACGTTGATGGCGGACCGCACGGGCCGCGGCTGGGCGACGATGCCGTAGGCGCCCTTCTCCCCGTAGAGGAGGTAGACCGTCTCCGTCAGGAAGTCCAGGACGGCCAGGTCGTGCTCCACCACGATGACCGGCTTCCGTCGGGAGAGGGCACGGATGACCCGGGCGACCTTGAGGCGCTGATGGATGTCCAGGTAGGAGGAGGGCTCGTCGAAGAAGTAGGCGTCCGCGTCCTTCAGCAGGGTGGCGGCGATGGCCGTGCGCTGGAGCTCGCCGCCGGAGAGGGTCTTCAGCGGGCTGTCCAGGAAGCCCCCGAGCTCCAGGCCTTCCACCACGGCGTCCAGCTCGCCCCGCTCGTCCACCCCCTCTAGGAGCGGCCCGACCTCCCCCTTCTGGACGGCGGGGAGGCGATCCACGTATTGCGGCTTGAGGGCGGTCCGCCAGGTCCCGTCCGCCAGCGGGCGCAGGTAGTTGAGGACCTCCGTCCCCGCGTACGCCTCCAGGACCCGATCCCAATCGGCCGGCTCCTCGTACGCCCCCAGGTTGGGGACGAGGTTGCCGGCGAGGATGTTGATGACCGTGGTCTTCCCGATGCCGTTGGGGCCCAGGAGGCCGATGACCTGGCCCTCCCGGGGGACGGGCAGGCGGAAGAGGCGGAACTGGTTCCTCCCGTACCGGTGGATGACGTCCTTCCCGAGCTCGTCGGGGAGGTTGATGATGCGGATGGCGTCGAACGGACACTTTCCGACGCAGTTATGCACGACCTGGCCTGAGGCAACGTACGTCTCGTCTTCAGAGACTTCCAGGTTGTAAACGGGCAAGGCCTCAGCATGCTGCACATCGATCTCTCGAATCGGAATGTAGGCGTAATCATCGTCCATCACGAAATGGCTAGCTGTCCTGTTCCTTCGCTCTTCAAACGAGAGGCCCAATAATCTGGCCATCTGTTCCACGTACTCGGCGGTTATCTGGAGGTAGTAGACACGTTTCTTTCCCTCGGGGTACGCACTGGTGACGCTAGCTATGATACCGAGGCTAGCGAGAATCTCTTGCGTTTGATAGGCAAGATGAGGCGACGTCGTGGTGATTGTGAAATAGCTCCTGTTAGGATCGCGATACCCATCCCCTCTCCAGAGCCCCTTGATCAACTCGGCCCGTACCTCCTCTGTCGCCGTCATGAATGGGGCAGGGATCCGTCTGGTGTCAGACCTGTTCCCTAGGGCGGCAAACACTCGATTGAGGACAACGGAACCGAATCGAAGGTTGACGCCATGGCCTGAATTCGGGCTCAAGATGCCCCGAATCCCAAAATGGTCATGGACAATCCGCCGAACGTCCTCCACGTACTCTTGCTCCCGTTCGTGAAAGGAGAAGGCGGTCCGTCGGCGTGAGATGGAACCCTCCGCCAAGTAGTAGCCGACAAGCCTGCCAATGTCTGGGCTAAGGGGCACGGATACAATCTGCAAGCCCCATACTGGGTTCCGACCCCCCCTAACCACAGCGGGAATCGAGACATCCCAGGCGGAGTCGTGGTGTGAGGCCTTGAATCTCGGCTTCACGAGGTAGTCTCCCACCTTGAGTTCCGAGGGGCGCACCCAGCGGCGCACGCCCACGCTCTTTCGAAGGCGACGACCCCCCTTGATCCAAGGACGGATCACTGCCAGAACCGGGTGTTCCTCTGTCAGCTCGAGGGGATCCGGCTGGCCCGTCGAGACGATGCGAAAGAGCGGGCCCGTGTACGCCCGACTCTGAACACCGACCACAGGCCTATAGCGGCCTCGATGGGTGAGGACCCTAGCGCCTCGACGAACCTTCTCGATCGGGATAATCCCTCGATCTGTCGAAATGGGAATTCCGGCCGGAAGGCAAATTCCACAAGCAATGCAGGTCTCCTCGGAGATGACGGCCCGGCCGGTCTCTTCACTAAGCCAGATGACTTCCGTTCCCGTGCGTTCGGGAGGACAGTAGGCAATGCACTCGAGGTTGCACCGGTCGGGGTGACATTTGTCGTCGAAGACCACGGCGACTTTCACGGTGCCACCAAGGCCTGCGAAACAGATAAAGGGGGACCAGGGAGAGGTCTCCGAAGATGCACGTGAGGACTTATAGGTCACTTACGGTTTCTCATAGGATCGCATGATTCCCGGACTCCCCGGCGGGCGGGTCGACCCACGACAGGCCAAGAAGATGATGAGGCAACTCGGCTACAAGGAGTGGGAGGGAGTAGAAGAGGTCATCATCCGGACGGCGGATCGGGAGCTCGTCATCCGCAACCCGGGCGTGGCCGAGATGGTCGCCCAAGGGCAGCAGATGTTCATGATCACGGGGAAGGCGGAGGAGACGGCCCCGGGAGGGGGCCCCGCGATTCCGGAGGAGGACATCCAGCTGGTGGCCGAGCGGGCCGACGTCTCGGCGGAGGAGGCCCGGCAGGCCCTCATCGAGGCCAACGGAGAACCCGCGGAGGCCATCATCCGACTGATGCAGCGGTGAGACCCAGCCCGCAAACCTACTTATCCCCGGACCCGCATCCTTCCCTGCTAGGCTAGGGCGGGGGGCTCGGCGTCCCCTTGTACACCGAAATCGTCGATATGCGGGGCCGACAGCTGGGCGAGGCGTAGCCTGCCGGTTTCCAGTCCGGATGGCCGACGCTGAGATCCTGTCCCGCGGGACCGGGGCTGGTCGGGAAACGGGCCGGAGGGCCGAGGACCCGACCTTAGCCGTGGGAACCGGGTCAGGCACGGAAGTGAGCAGCCTTACCGCGGGCTGCCGGTGCTCGCGGGGGCGCGGGATGGAGAAGGCCTCCGGGGCCCTGGAGACCCCGGCGGAGCGTCGGACCCAGCGGCCTAGCTTCCCGCTCGCGAAGGCCACACACCGCGGACCCGCGTCGAGGCGCTCCGCGTCGTTCCTCCACGTGACGGATGGCGGGCCTTCACCCGGCGCTATTTTCCTGTTCCCACCCTGCCTTCAACCCCCACGCCGGCCGGAGGAGGCAAGCCCTCCCGGTCACCCTGACAAGCCGGCCCGCGGGCCTCCGGCTACGTCCGACCCGAGCCCTTCCTCTCCAGCCGGGTCTGTTTCGTCTCCATGACCAGGCCCGAGACGCCGAACCGCTCGAGGATGAGGCGGATCAAGGCCTCCTCCTGCTTCCCATCCCGCCGGACCTTCACCTGGTAGGCGGGCTCGCTCAGGGGCAGGCGGATTCCCACCTTCATGAGCTCCTTCCGGGCCTCCGCCCGCTCGTCTTCCTCCACCATCAGCGCGTCGTACCCGCTGGGGAAACCGGCCTCCCGGACCTCCCGGAGAAAAATGGGCCGCCGGAAGAGCCTCTGCAGCAGGGCGATGACCAGGCGGGCCGCCTTTGGCTCGTCGCTCTCCAAATCCCGGGCGATCGCCCCCAGCATCTCGTAGAGGTTTCTCTCCCGCCCGCCCGCCAGGCCGTAGACCTTGGCCGGAGGGATCTCCCGTTCCCGCACGTAGCCCAGGTCGGAGAGGGCCCGGAGGTACCCGGTGACGAGGAGGCGGTGGAGCTTGTAGCCGTCGTCCTCCAGCCGGCGGGCGAGGCCGCTGATGGAAGTCTCCTCCCGCTTGAGGTAGGAGAGAATGAGCTCCTTGAGGTTGCGCTCCGGGACGAACACCAGCTCCCCCGGCTGCTGGTGACAGACCTGGTACGATTAAAGGTTGTGGCGGGGCACGCCCTCCTCCACTTTCGGGGACCCCCCTCCCCCGGCCCTTTATTACCTCCGTTGATGAAGGCCGAGGTGAGCGATTGGAGAGCCCCATCGATCGACGCGAAGAGGCGATCCGGGTGGAGGAGACCCGGGTGTGCCCGTCCTGCAGCCTCGCCCTGGTCCCGGAGGGAGGATGCTTCCATTGCCGCCTGTGCGGCTATTCGCTCTGTACGTGACGAACGACCCCCGAAAGGAGCCAGTGGTTCCAGTGGAAATGGCCTCCGAAGCGTGGAGGACCGCAGGGGAAGCGGTGGCCCCATCGTTAAATAGCCATGGTCTCCACGGCGAAGCGGGGGAGCACGCAGCTGCTGAGTTATTCGGCTGAGGAACTGGTCGCCCGCTGGGAGGAGTTTCTCGACGAGGCCAACCTCAGCGGCAGGATTACGGCGCTCGCCGATGCGTTTCCCGAGGAGCGCAGTCTTGAGGTCGATTACGGCGCCATCGACCACTTCGATACGGACCTGGCCATCTATCTCCTGGAGCATCCCCAGAACGCCGTCTACTCGGCGGAGCGAGCCGTGCAGAGCTTCATCCCGCCCACCGAGGAGGCAGAAATCCGGTTTCGGGTTCGCGGCATCCCACGGGACCTTCGCGTGGAGATTCGGGACCTGCGGGCGAAGCACCTGGGGAAGCTCGTTTCCATGGAGGGGCTCGTCCGCAAGGCCACCGAGGTCCGGCCCCGGTTGGTGGAGGCGGTCTTCCAGTGCCTTCGATGCGGGGCAATCATAAAGGAGGCGCAGGAGGGCCTGTCCTACCACGAGCCGCTGGAGTGCTACGAGGACCAAGGCGGGTGTGCCCGCAGTTCCGGATCCACGAAGTTCAAGCTGCTAGAGGAGGGCTCCCGCTACGTCGACACCCAGAAGCTCGAGGTGCAGGAGTCGCCGGAGGACCTCCGGGGGGGCGAGGCCCCCCAGCGTCTGGCGGCCTACACGGAGGAGGACCTCACCGGGGTCGTCAATCCCGGGGATCGCATCGTGCTGAACGGGGTGCTTCGGGGCTCTCAGCGCGGTCGGTTCCGCTCCAAGTCCACTCTCTTCGACATCTTCCTGGACGTCGTGGGCCTGGAGATGGAGCAGGTGGAGTACGAGGAGATAGAAATCACGCCGGAGGACGAGGAGCGGATTGAGAAGGAAGCCGCGAGCGGCGATGTCATTCGCAAGATTGTGGGATCGATTGCGCCCTCTATTTACGGGTTGAATGTGGAGAAGGAGGCCCTGGCCCTTCAGCTCTTTGGAGGCGTTGCGAAGGTGCTTCCGGACGGTCGGCGCATCCGAGGGGATACACACGTCCTCCTCGTCGGGGACCCAGGCTGTTTGGTCGGCGATGAGCGTATTGCCCTCGGAGACGGCACTACCACGAAACTCGAGAGTCTGGGAAATTATCACCTCCAACCAATCTCTGAGCGCCTGCGCCTGGGTGCCGGTTCGTACCGGAACGGGCTGGCGACACGTTTCCATCGCTACGAGAGGCAGCCAATCCTGGAGGTCGTCACAGAATCGGGCAAATGCATCAAAGGTACCTACAACCACCCCCTGCTCGTCTGGAATCCGACGAGGCGTGAGGGCGAATGGAGAAGGTTGGACGCTCTGCGCGTGGGAGACCGCCTCCGGGTTGCCCCGAGCATCACATGCTGGAAGAAGGCTCTCGTTCGAACCGGATGGGAAGAGCCGGCGTATTACCACAGGTCGTGGCACGTGAAGGTCCCCGAATTCGTAGACGAGAAGCTCGCAGCAATCCTAGGTTACGTCCTAGGAGACGGCTGGATTCAGAAGCGACGAGTCGGCTTTGTGATCTCAACCGACGAACAGGAACTCGAGCCCGTGCTCATTGGGCTCATTGAGGATGTCTTTGGAGTCACACCGAACCGACAGAAGCCACGAAATCACACGGTCTACTATCAGGTGGACCGCACGCCCATTGCGGGATGGCTTCAGGACCTCCGAGATAAGCGCGTCCCCGATCCCATCCTCCGGTCCCGGAATTCGGTGGTGAGCTCCTTCCTTCGTTGGCTGTATGAAGCGGACGGTTCCTGCTTTGCCGGTGGACGAGGCCACACAGCCATCGCCTTGCGATCGGCCGAGATTGAGCTCCTTCGTGACGTCCAGATCCTTCTTCTGAGATGGGGGATTCACAGTCGAATCCTCTGGGGAGATGCCCCGAAGCCTCACCGCTCCCGGGGGCAACTCATCCGGGGCGGTCCCAGCGGGTCTCTGGTAATTCGGCGGGCCAACTCGATACTCCGGTTCGCGGAAAAGATCGGCTTCGCCAGTCAGAAGAAGGGGAAGAGGCTTCAGAAAGTGGTTCGAGACGCCCGCCGGCGACAGCGCCGATGGCACCCTCGCCTAACCGAACGCATCGTGTCAATCCGGCCCGCTGGAGAGGAGACCGTGTACGACGTTGAGGTTCCGGGCCCGGAGCGCTTCATCGCCAACGGCATCATCAGCCATAACACGGCCAAGTCCGAGCTCCTGACCTACATCGTCCGCCTCTCTCCCCGGGGCATTTACACCTCTGGCAAGGCGGCGACGCCGGCAGGGTTGGTCGCCGCGGCGGTACGCGATGAGTTCGGCGAGGGACGATGGACACTGGAGGCCGGGGCCCTGGTCTTAGCGGACAAAGGGCTCGTGGCTATCGACGAAATCGAGAAGATGAACGACCAGGATCGATCCAGCATCCACAATGCCATGGAGCAGCAAACGGTGCACATCGCTAAGGCGGGTATCACGGCCACCCTTCAAACGCGAACGTCCATCCTCGCTGCCGCCAACCCTACATTCGGCCGCTTTGACTCGGGGAAGTACATCTCGGAGCAGATTCAGCTCCCGCCTACTCTCCTCTCAGTAGACCGTGACGAACCGGTCCTGGTCCGACGCAATGGGGCCGTCCGAACAGAGACGATGGGTAATCTCGTGGACCCTTATTACAGCAAAGGAGATGAGGGGAAACCGGTCCATCCAAGAGATGGGAGTCTGGAAGTTGCGGCCTTTGACCCACACACCTTCAGAATGTCGTGGTCACCAGTTCGCTACGTGTTCCGGCACCGGCATTCGGCGCCTCTCCTTAAGGTAACCTTAGACTCAGGCCGAACCGTTCGGCTCACCCGTGGTCACTCGGTGTACGTGTTCGAAGACGGTGTTGTGCAGACTAAGGCCACGTCGGAGCTTCAGCAAGACGACTATGTCGTGATTCCGGGCTCGTTGCCTTCGAATGGTACCGGAGCCCCGCGGCGAATCAACCTCATCCGGGAACTCCTCAACCTCCCGGAGGAGACTACCCGGACAGTATATCTCCACGATGTACCCGCCGAGGTATTCACCCAACTGGAGAGTGAGATTCCAAAGGAAAGAAAGTACTGGGTCCGTCGAGGCATTCTTCCGCTTAGGTACGCTGCCGGCGTTGACGATGCGATCCTCTCAGGATGCACTCTGGTGAACGCAGGCGGCGGACGAGCCATTCCAGTGGCCATCCCTGTCAATGAGAAACTGATGCGGTTCCTTGGATACTACATCGCCGAAGGCTCCCTGACAATCTCCACTTCCAAGAGTTTCATGATTTCCCTTTCATTCAACCGCAAAGAGGATGAATACATCGAGGACGTCAAGAGCATCTGTCAAGACTTGTTTGGGATCGAGCCCCGGACCCGTCCTGATAAAGGGGCCATGCAGGTCGCCATCTCGGACAAAATCCTGTATCTCTTTCTTGAAAGGGTCCTGAGACTTCCCCGGGGGGCGTGGAACAAGCGGGTCCCCGATATCGTGTTCAATGTCCCCCAGGTAATGCAAAGGGAGTTTCTCGTGGGCTGGCTCCGAGGTGACCGAGGCCAGACCGTGAGTCGGCGCCTCGCCTCAGACGTTCTCTACTTGCTCTCGCAGAACCGACTAGTTGGGAGCCTGGTCCGCATCCAGGAACACACGGCGACATTTCCCGACGGACACCAGGCTACCAGCTCGGGCTACCTTCTAGTGAGTCCAAATCCCTATCGGGAGGACCGCCTGAGAAATCGCGGCCGCCATCGGATGGTACCCTATCGCCCCGTCGTCCCCTTGCTGCGAAGAATCCTAGGCACGCCGTTTGCCGGAGGGTATGGGAAGCCAGTAACTGATCCCCGGCTGGGCCCCTCAATGCAGCGGAATCTCCTCCAGAGGCCCACGGTCAGGAAGAGACTGAAACGACTTCGTCTGTTGAGAAGCCCGATAACGACGTCAGAGGCTTCTGTGCTGTTTGAGGATACTGGACACCGCGAGCACGCAAGGATTTACCTCCAACGGATGGTGAATCGTGGCTGGGTCGAGCGGGAAAAAATCAGCGGCAACGGTAAAGCGTACTCTTGGAGGTACCGGTATCGACTTTCACCGAAGGGAGAGAAGCTCCTTGCCGACGTGGACAGGCTAAACCGCCTCATCGAGGGCGACCTCGCGTTTGCTCGCGTGAAATCGGTTGAATCCGTCGAGGCTAGCGGCCCCTACGTGTACGACCTCTCCACCCCAGGTCGTGAGAATTTCGTAGCTGGAGACGGCGGAATCGTGTGTCACAACTCCCGATTCGACACCATTTTCCCCATCATGGACAAGCCTCAGGCGCAGGTCGACCGCGCCATGGCGGAGCACATCCTTCGAGGCCACTTGGCGGGGGAGAAGATTCGTCAGGCGGAGTCTCATCGACTTGACGCTCGTCCGGAGGAGGTCGACGAGGCTTTCCTTCCCTACTTCGAGCCCGGCTTCCTGCGGAAATACGTCGCCTACGCCAAGCGCCTGTACCCCGTTCTCACGCAGGGCGCCATGGACGTGATCCAGGAGAAGTATCTGGAAATCCGGAAGCAGGGGGAGGGGGAGACCGGCACGGTCCCCATCACCCCCCGGCAGCTCGAGGCCTTCATTCGTCTCGCCGAAGCGAGCGCCCGCGCGCGCCTGAGCCCCCGGGTAGAGGAGGAGGACGCCGAGCGATCCGTTCACATCGTGGAGTACTGGCTTGAGCGCGTGACCGGCATCGAGGGTGGCTTCGACATCGACATCGTGGCCACCGGGCTCAGCCAGTCCCAGCGGGCGCAGATGATCGCGTTGCGGGAGATCATTGGCGAGCTGGCGGAGCGGGACGGGGCGGCGGACCTCAAGGACATCCTCGAGGCGGCGGAGGAGCGGGGCGTCCTCCCCAATCGGGTAGAAGCCTGGCTCAAGCGCTGGAGCCAAGAGGGGGAGGTCTACTCTCCCGCGGCCAATAAGTGGCGGCTCGTCAGCAGGTTCTGACCGAAGCGGGCGGCCTCCATGGCTGAGCCACACGGTAGCAGGCTCATGGCTCACGACCGGCGAGCGCCCGGGGAGGAGGCATCGGGCTACGCGGGTGGGAACCTTCATGGCCTATCGCGTTGATGGCCGCGGCCTCCCGAGGCGTTGACGCCATGCATCGTACAGAACGGGACGCGGTGAGTCCTTGATTCGACTCAAGGTCTACAACCAGGGGAAGGAGGTGTTGGTCGCCGCCTGCGACGCGGACCTCCTGGGACGGACCTTGCGCGAAGGGGATCTCCGCCTCGAAGTCAGGCCGGAGTTCTACGACGGCGTGGCGGCCGACCGGGAGCAGCTCCTCCGCCACCTCCGCCTCGCCACCATCGGGAACTTCGTGGGGGAGGAGACGGTCTCCGCCGTTCTGGAGGGCGGGTTTATCGAGGAAGCGGGCATCATACGCATCGACGGCGTCCCCCACGCCCAGATGGTCGTGCTATGAAGAGCTTCTGTGTCGAATGCGGGAAGGAAGGTCCCGTCTACGAGGGCCTCTGCGCGGACTGCCTGCCGCGGAAGCGCACCCTCGTGGAGGTCCCGGCGGTCCTCGAACTCGAACAGTGCGCCCATTGCGGCCGGTTCCACCTCCCTCGCGGGTGGGATCAGGTCGACCTAGAGGAGGCCCTCCAGCGGACCGTGGAGAGGGCGGCCGAGATCCCGCGCGATGTCCGGAATCACACCCTCCTGCTCCACATGGATCTTCGCCGCCCAGACGAGGTCGGGCTCCGCCTCTCCCACCGCGTGGAGCTTCCGGGCCTGACCGCGGAGCAGGTGGGGGAGTCGCGGCTCCGTCTGCGGCGGATCACCTGCCCGGACTGCGCGAAGCGCCACGGCCAGTACTACGAGGCCATCCTGCAGGTGCGGGCTTCCGAGCGCCCCGTGGCAGAGGGGGAAATCCAGGCCATACGAGCGTTGATCGAGAAGCGGCAGCGGGTGGAGACGAGCCTCTTTGTCGCCAAGGAGGAGGAGGTGCACGGGGGCTTCGACTTGTATCTCAGCAGCAACAAGGCCGCCAAGGCATTGGCCCAGCGCATCAAGGCCCATCTGGGCGGGAAGGTCACGTCCTCCCCCAAGCTCCATGGCCGGCGCGGGGGGCGGGATGTCTATCGGGTCACCTACGCCATTCGGCTGCCCGCCAAGGCGACTTAAATAGCGCAGGGCCGTTCGTTCGGGAGTGAAGATCGAGGTCGCCTGCCCCTCCCTGGACGCCCTCCTGGACGGGGGCATCGAGAGCGGGTGCATCACCCTGCTCTTCGGGGAGGCGGGGAGCGGGAAGACGAACCTCTGCCTCCAGCTGGCCCGCAACGTCGCGCGCGCAGGTCGGAAGGTCGCCTTCATCGACACCGAGGGGGTCTCCCTGGAGCGCCTGGCGCAGATCTGCGGGAAGGACTTCAGTCGCGTCCTCCCAGATGTCCTCTTCACCGCCGTCCACACCATGGCGGAGCAGGAGAAGGCCGTCTCCAAGGCCGCCAAGCTCGCGGAGACCACGCCCGAGATCGGCCTGGTCGTCCTGGACAGCGCCACCACCCATTACCGGTTGACGGGAGGCGAGGCCGCCAGGGAGAAGGAGCGGCATTCCCTCGCCCGGCAGATCACGCGACTCATGGCCGCCGCCCGTCGGCGGGACATCCCCATCCTCGTGACCTCCCAGGTGTACACGAAGCTGAGCACGGGCGAGTACTCCCCCCTGGGCGGTCACATGATGACCCATAACGCGAAGGACATCCTCCGCCTCGAGAAGGTCACCCCCCAGTGGCGCCTCGCGGTGATCGTGAAGCACCGCCACCTGGAGGAGGGAGCGGGCGCGAAGTTCCGGCTCACGGATCGGGGCCTGGAGTCCTGAGGCTCACCAGCTCCGCCGCAGCATGAACCCCACCGCGGCGGACAGGTTGGCGTGAAGCGGCTCCGGCAGCCGGCGCAGCACCTCCTCCGCCCCCTCGCGCATCTCCCGCCCCACGGCCCGGGCGGTCCCGACCGCGTCGTACTTCTCGAAGAGCTTCATGACCCAGGCCACCTCCTCCGGCGTCACCTTCTCCCGGGGAGTGTCCAAGATCCGAAACAGCTCCTCCCGCTCCTTCGCGTCGGCGCAATCCGCCGTGTGGACCACCAGCAGCGACCGCTTCCCCTCACGAATGTCGGACCCTCGCTCCCCCCGCCCCTTCCCCTCCGTGAGGTCGAGGACGTCGTCGGCGATCTGAAACACGGGGCCAATCTGGTCCCCGAGGGCGGCCAGGGCGTCCGTGACCACGGCCGGTGCGTCGGCCACAATCGCCCCGCCGATCAGGGGCGCGGCCAGGTACCGGCCCGTCTTCGCCCGGACGATGGCGAGGTAGTCCTCCACGGTGAGCGTGCGGTCCCCCCGGGCGCTCAGGTCCAGGGCCTGGCCCTCCCCCGTGCGCTCCACCGTTCGCGAGATGACATCGACAAGCCGAAGGACCCGGGTTGTGGGCACGCCCCGCCCCCTGCAGGCGTGAACGAGGTCGTAAGTCTGGGCAAACATGTAGTCGCCGATGTTGATGGCGTGTTCGAGGCCGTAGCGGACCCAGACTGTGTCCCGCTGTCGGCGCACCCGATCCCCGTCTTCGATGTCGTCGTGCACCAGCATGAAGTTGTGAAGCATCTCGCAGGCCAGGGCGAAGGGTATGGCCTGGCTCGCCTCCCCCCCGAGGCTTTCGGCGGTCAGCAGACAGAGCACGGGGCGAAGGCGCTTGCCCCGACGTGTCCGCTCCGGGACGTCAAGGCCCAAGGCGTAACGGACCCCTTCATGAAGAGGGGGGACCCCGTCCGCGGAGGGAAGCCAGGCGTCGAGCTCCTCATCCACCCGGGCCGACTTCTCTCGAAGGTAGGCCTCGAAGGCGGCCGGGTCCACGGGCTAGCCCTCCCGCAGGCCGAGGGAGGCGGCCCACTCCCTGGTCGGGCCCATGAGAATCGTCTGTCGCTTCGCCAGCTCGGCCGGGCGGCGGCACCCCGTTAGGAGGAGGACCGCCTTGATCTCGGCCACCACCTCCTCCAGGGCCTCCACCACGGCCTCGGCGGACTCGTTCGCGGCCCGGAGCATCTGGGAGGCCATGCCCCCCGCCTGGGCCCCCAGGGCCAGGCCGCGGGCCACGTCCAGGCCGTTCCGGAGGCCGCCCGTGGCGATCAGGGGGAGTCCCACGTCGGCGAGGAGGAGGGAGACCGGGGAGGGGATGCCCCATTCCCAGAAGGTCTGTCCGAGCCTCTCCTTCTGTTTCATGCCCTCCTTCTTGGCCCGGTAGTACTCCACGGCCGAGAAGCTCGTGCCGCCCAGACCGCCGATGTCGATGCCCCGAACCCCCGCCTCCTTGAGGCGCAGGGCGACCTCCCGCGAGATGCCGGCCCCGGTCTCCTTCCCCAGCACGGGAACCTCGGCGGCGATCGTCGACAAGGCCTTCAGGACGCCCCGGGACCGCTTGTCTCCCTCGGGCTGAACGATCTCCTGGGTGTAGTTCAGGTGGATCGCCAGGATGTCCCCCCGGACCATCTCCAGCGCCCTCTTCGCGTCCTCGACGCCCAGGGGCTCCTTCCCCGCCTGCCGGACGAGCTGGGGGGCCCCGATGTTGGCGATCACCAGGGGGACGTCGTAGTCTCGCACGACGGTCCAGGACTCCTCCGTGGCCTGGCCTTGGAGGACGGGGCGCTGGCTTCCCACACCCATGGCGACGCCCACCTCCGCGGCGCCATGGGCGAGGTTGCCGTTGATCTGCACCGCGTCCCGGAACCCGCCGGTCATGGAGGAGATGACCACGGGCGCGGCGAGGCGCTTGCCGAAGAGTTCCGTGCGCAGGTCCACCTCGTCCAGGTCCACCTCGGGTAGGGCGTTGTGGAGGAACTGCACGTCGTCCCAGTAGTTGTGTCGGGGCCGGACCTCCTTGTCGAGGACGATGTCCACGTGCTCCCGCTTCCGCTCCGTCATCCGGACCACCGAACCTCCGTGGAGGGCACGGGCTTCCCGTCGAGGGCGGCCGCCACGCGTCCAGGCACCAGGCCGCTGACCAGGAGGCATCGGGCGCCCTCGCGGGCGATGTCGAGCATGCGCTGGACCTTGGCCCGCATGCCCCCCGTCACGTCCTCGGGAGGCGCCTTCCAGGTGAGATTGGGGACCTCGCCCCGGATCACCGCCAGCACACGGCCCTCGGGTCCCACAATCCCCTCCACGTCGGCGACGAAGAGGGCCAGGTCCGGTCGGAGGGCGCGGGCTAGGTGCACCATCAGGTCGTCCCCGGAACAGATGGCGGCTCCCTGCCCGGTGTCCAGGGCCGCGTCCCCGAAGGTCACGGGGACCAGGCCCGCTTTCAACGCTTCGCGAAAGGGCCGCGTTGCGAGCGATTCGAGTTCCCCCGCATGCATGCGAACGAGGGGGGCGGGGGGGACGGAGACCGCCGGGAGGCCGGCGGCGTGGAGGCCATCCAGAACGTGACCGTTCAGGTCCCGCATCCGTCGCTGGACCGCGGCGAAGGCCATGACCCCATCGTCGCCCCGGAGGCCCCGGTGAAGGCCGTGGGCGTAGGCCAGGGGATGCCCGAAGCTCCCCCCTCCATGCACGAGACAGAGGTCCCGTCCGAAGGGAGCCAGCTCGGCCGCGAGGCTCGTCAAGACCTTCCGCCGGAGGCGGGGCCGGGCGCCCTTGTAGGTCAGGGCGCTACCCCCAAGCTTGATGAGATACATGGCGCGGGGTTCGCAACGGACCGGGAGGCTATATAACGCTTCGGCGAAGCCAGTTCCCGGTGATTCGGAACGTGATTATCATTATCGATTCTCAGAATTGAGACAGTGGCCTTATGAAGGGGGGGCGCCCGAACACGGGCCATGGCGAATATCCGAAGGGTCATGCGTGCCCTTGCGACGACCATCGTGGTTGGCTCCGTCCTCACCGTCGTCCTGTCCTTTTACATGGCCTCGGAGACGGGGTACGAATACACGCCCCTCACCTCCTTCCGCACCTACAACGGCGTCCTGATCGGGAGCGCCCTCGTCCTCGTCGGAACCCTCGCGGCGGGCCTGCTGACCTTCCTGCGAGTGGATGGGAACGCCCGTTCCGTCCTCCTCGGCGTGGAGACGAAGCTGCGACGGGAGGTCGACTGGCCCGTTTCCACCCCGGACGCGGAGCGCCTGGCCCGGGAGTTTGTGACCCAGGGCCCAGAGACCGCGGCCACCCAGGCGATCAGCGAGGACCTCGAGGTCTACGACCGGCTCACGCAGTTCCGGCAGGACCTGCGAACCCTCCTGGCCGCACCGTTGGGCCTCCTGGCGGCCATCTTCGGGATCTCCGCCTGGGCGCTGCCGGCGGAGGTATTCCTGCAGAACGTCCACGTGGTGAACACGACCCTGCTGTTCTTCGTGACTTACGGCCTGGTCGTGGCCGTGGCGGCCGTCGTGGCCGTCGTGAGCGTGATGCTCTCGGCCCGGGCCGTTGCGCCCCAGTGAGACCGTGCGAGGTCCCTGACAGGGCGTCGTCCGCCGGGACCGCCAACGGTTTTATAGCGACGGGGCCTAGAACCGCCCATGGTACGAAAGCCCGCCCGCATGTATCGGCGCGCCAAGGGGCAGCCCTACACGCGGCGGGAGTACATGGGGGGCGTCCCCAGTTCCCGCATCGCGCAGTTCGATATGGGTAACCCCCAGGGCGAGTTTCCCCTCACCGTGCGGCTCGTGGCGAAGGAGGCGTGTCAGATTCGGCACAACGCCCTCGAGGCGGCCCGCATCGCCGCCAACCGATTCATCTCGCGACGGGCCGGCCAGCAGTACCACCTGCGGATTCAGCCGTTCCCCCACATCGTCCTCCGGGAGAATAAGGTCGCCGTCGGAGCCGGCGCCGACCGGATCTCCGACGGGATGCGGGGGGCCTTCGGCACCCCGGTCGGGGTGGCGGCCCGGGTGCGGTCGGGCCAGACCGTCATCTACATCCGGACGATTCCCCAACATCAGGATCGGGCCAAGGCGGCCCTAAAGAAGGCGGGGTACAAGCTGCCCACGCCCACCCGCATCATCGTGGAAGCCTCGTGAGCCCGTCGGACAGGTGGGGAGCGGCCATGGAGTTGGAGCCGGCCCTGAAGGCGATTCGAGATCGGGGCTGCAAAACGGTCGGCATCCAATACCCCGATGGCCTCCGCCTCCGCGCCCTCGAGGTGGCGGAGGAGCTGGAGCGCGGGGCGGGGGTAACGGCCATGGTCTCGGCCCAGCCTACCTTCGGGGCCTGCGACGTTCCGCGGATGCCAGTGGACCTCGTCGTGCAGATTGGCCACGCCCCGATGCCCTATCTGAACCTGCAGAAGGTCGTCTTCGTGGAGGCCCCCATGGCCCTCCCCTCCCTGGACTTCCTGGACCCGGCCCTGCCCCTCCTGGGATCCCGGGTGGGGCTATTGACGAATGTACAGCATCGGCCCTGGCTCTCGGACGTCGTGACCTACCTCCAGGAGCGCGGCAAGGAGGTCCTCGTGGGGGGTCCGGACGGGCGGACGGCGTACGACGGACAGCTGCTGGGTTGCGATGTGCATCCCGCGCGGGAGGTGGAGGCGCGAGTGGATGCCTTCCTCTACGTCGGCACCGGGGTCTTCCACCCGCTGGGGGTCGCCCTCGCCACGGAGACCCTCGTCATCGCGGCCGATCCTTTCACAGAGGAGGTGCTCGATCTGGCGGAGGTGAAGGACCGCGTCCTTCGGCAGCGGCACGCCGCCGTCGCCCTGGCCCAGGAAGCGGAAGCCTTCGGGATCATCGTATCCCGGAAGGTTGGGCAGTACCGGATGGCCCTCGCTCGGAAGGCCAAGGAACTGCTGGAATCGCACGGGAGGAAGGGCTACCTCCTCCTCATGGACGAGGTGAGACCGGGCTTCCTGCAGGGGTATCGCGTGGATGCCTTCGTTAACACGGCCTGTCCCCGGATTGCCATCGACGACGCGGCCCAATACGAGAAACCGATGTTGACCTATCCCGAGCTGGAGGTGGCCCTCGGCGTCCGGTCGTGGGACCCCTACCCCCTGGACGAAATCACCGCGGAACGGAATCTGGGCTGATATTCAGTAAGCAGCTCCAGGGGTACGTCCACTTCCTCCATCTCCCTGAGCCGCGTCATCGACACGTCGTCAAGCCTTCGTGCATCAAGCCACGGTTTCGTATTCGATGGGATCGGTCATGTCCGCCTCCTGGAATCCTTTGAGACGCAGTTGGCAGGCATCACATACACCGCAGGCCTTCACCCGGCCGTGATAGCAAGACCATGTCAGCTCGAACGGGACACCGAGTCCAGCGCCCCTCCGCACAATCTCCCCTTTGGTCATCCGAATCAGGGGGGTCCGAATCTCGATGACGTCTCCTTCCACCCCGCGTTTGGTCCCGAGGCGTGCCACTTCTTGGAAGGCCTCGTAGTATTCTGGCCTGCAATCGGGATAACCGGAATTGTGGGCGAGGATTCCGTTCGCTACGAAGTTCTCGGCCCCCTCCACGGAGAGGTCATACATCCAGGTAGATCTGGTCTCTGTGATGTCGACGACTCGAAGGAATGGCAGTCGCGTCCGCCGGAGCCGATCGGTGACGTGACCATTTTCGCCCCGAATCGACCAAGGTCTCGAAGACTCACGGCAAAATCGGGCGATGTTGGCTAGATCCGGAGACTCAATGTCTGAGTCCCATGCATCCGTGACGGCGAAAAGATCGCAAGGAACGACGATCGGCGTCCCAATCGTGATGTGTGATCCCTTGACGGCCGCGATCTGGGCGGTCATTGGGTCAATCGTGAACAGAGAATGATCCTCGGTAATGCTGATCTCCTGGTCTCGCTCGAGCTGGACGGCGAAGCATCTCTTCTTGCCTGAATCATGGCGGAACCGCCCTGTTACCGGCCTCCATTCCAGCTCGAGTGTTGCGGGGTTGACGGCAATTGTCTGGTAATCGTCTCCGGAGAGGTGGCACGCCTCCTCGATGGGCATCAGCCGAGCCCAGTCGGCACCCCGAATCCATACCTCCGTCTGGCCGCCAACACTATAATCAATCGCGTTCGCGGCGATGTAGATCGCGTTTGCTCCCGTCGCCTCCGCAGCCGCGAGGGCGTTCGAGAGAAAGACGGTGTTACGTGCCGGGACATAGGTTGGCGGAATTCCGGTTCCGATCTCCTCGGGTGATCGGCGTTCAGGAACACTAATCCTCGAGTCGGTAAGGGCGGAGGCACCGATTCCAGTGAAATCCAGCTTCACAACGCGGTGGTCCTTGATCCCAAAGTGTCTCGCAATCCGGCGGGCCGCCTCGAGTTCCCTTTGATGACGTTGGCCGTATTGGAATGTGAGAGCAATGACTTCGCAGCCCTCCTCTCTCGCAACAGCAAGGGCTGTGGCGGAGTCCATTCCTCCTGAGAGCAGGACTATCGCCTTCTCTGCCACGCTTTACCCAAAGGGGTTCGCGCCTATAGGAACTCGGTGGGAGAGATGGATGAAACCGGGTGCCTGGCGTCCCTGCACCTTCACCTCATCGTATTGCGGAAGGAGCGTTCGCAGTCCTAGACGGCTTGAAATTTTATCTAGGCTGGGGGTATGTAACTATCTCGCAAGGGGCGGATCGGAATCGAAATCGTCGAGATGTTCTACTCCATCCAGGGCGAGGGCCTCCACATGGGGAAGCCCACCTTCTTCGTGCGAACCGCCGGCTGCAACCTGCGCTGCTCCTGGTGCGACACGACATACTCGTGGGAACGGGGCACGGAGATGAGCGTGGAGGAAGTCCTGCACGAGGTGGAGAAACAGCCGACGCGGAGCGTCTGCGTCACCGGCGGAGAGCCCCTCATCTGGCCGGACGTCATGGATCTCCTCCAGGCTCTCGTGGGTCGCGACTGCGATGTGGTCCTGGAGACCAGCGGGTCCCTCTCCGTCGCCGATGTCGCCCGGGAAGACGGGATCTGCGTCAGCCTCGATATCAAGTGCCCCTCCTCCCACATGGAGGAGCACATGGACTTGGGCAACCTCGCCCTGCTGCGTCCGAAGGACCAGCTCAAGTTCGTCGTTGCCAACAAGGCGGACTACGAGTACGCCAAGGCGGTGCTCCAGGAGAACGCCCCGCACTGCGCGGTCGTCCTGCAGCCTGAGGGCGGCCAGAGTCTCCTCCCGCTGGCCGAGTGGGCCCTGCGGGACGGCCTGCCCGTTCGCGTCCTGCCGCAGCTCCACAAGCTCATCTGGCCCGAGAAGGAGCGCGGGGTCTGAGGCGGCCCTCCGTCGCCCGCGAAGGTTGATATCCCGACCCGAATTGAAACGGTCGTGCGATACGAGGTCCTCGAGCACACAGCCGACGTGGGCATCAAGGCCTACGGGGACGGGGTGAACGAGATCTTCGAGAACGCCGCCCTGGGCATGTTTGACCTCATGACGGACGTCTCCCGAGTGCGCCCTGTCGGGGAGGTGCACGTGGAGGTGGAGGCGCACGACCTGGGGTCCCTCCTGGTGGATTGGCTGAGTGAGCTCCTCTTTCTCCACGACACGGACGACGTCTTCTTCTCCGAGTTCGACGTCACGGTGGAGGACGTCGCCCTTCGAGCCGAGGCCCGGGGAGAGGACGCGGACCCCGCGAGGCATCCGCATGAGGGGCTGGTCAAGGCGGTCACCTACCACATGCTCGAGGTGAATCCGGAGGAGGGGTATGCCGTCGTCATCTTCGACATCTAACCGACCGCGGCCTGCGGGGAAGGGTCCATGAAGGCCACCGCCACCGCCCACCCGATTCAGGGTCTCGTCAAGTACCACGGTCTCGCTGACCCCGTGCTCCGCCTGCCCTTCCACGATTCCATCTCGGTGTGCACGGCCCCTCTGGTCACCCGGACGACTGTCGAGTTTGGCCCGTACGAGGCCGATTCGCTGACCGTGGACGACGTATCCCTCACCGGGCGCGGGCTCGAGCGGGGGGCGGCCGTCCTCGATGCGGTTCGCCATCGGGCGGGGATCTCGGATCACGCGCGTGTGGTTTCGATCAACAGCTTCCCCGCCGGGGTGGGGTTGGGGTCGTCTGCGTCTGGCTTCGCCGCCTTGGCCGTCGCGGCCGCGCAAGCGGCAGGCCTGGACCTGACGCCCCCGGAGCTTTCTGTCCTCGCGCGGCGAGGAGCGGGCTCGGCCACGCGTTCCGTCACGGGGGCGTTCTCCAAGTGGCGGGCCGGCTCCACCGACGAGGAGTCGTACGCCGAGCAACTCGCCTCCGAGGACCTCCAGATGGGCATTCTCGTGGCCCTGGTCCCCGCCTACCGGGACACGGAGGCCGCCCATCGTGAGGTCATCAACTCCCCCTTCTTTACCGCCCGACTGGCCGAGGTGCCTCGGATGCTGGCGGAGATGGAGTTGGCGATCGGGAACGGGGAGGTGGGGCGGATCTGCGAGCTGGCGGAGCGAGACACCCTGCTGCTCCACGGCATCACCATGACGGGCCCCCGGGAGATGGTCCTCTGGACCCCGGAGACCCTCAGCGTCATCATGGCCGTCCGCCGGATGCGCGAGGAGGAAATCCCCGCCTTCTTCTCCATCGACACGGGCGCGACCGTGTACGTGAACACCTTCCCGGAGGACGTCGAGGACGTGGAGACCCGGATTCGCGAGTTAAACATCGAGACGATCCGTTGCCGTGTGGGAGGGGCCGCCCAGACCGTCGGCGACCATCTCTTCTGATTCGCGGGTGGCAAGGTTAAGGCCCAGGGAAGGATTGCCGGCGCGGGAACGACGTGCCCCTCTGGTCTGACGCACTGAAGGAGGGCTTTCGCCTCGTCCCGCGGGCGGGCCTCCTCCTCCTCGTCCCGCTGGGATTCGACCTGGCGATGCTGGCCCTGGTGGCGATCCCGGCGGTCGTCTCGCCACAGTTCACCCTCCCCGTGGCCCTACCTTCCGTCGCCCAGGTGTGGGGGCCGGGGGACGGGGCGCTACCCTTCTATCCCCTGTACATGCTGGGGGCCTCGGGGGACCTGGCCACGGCCTTGCTCCTCCTGGTCCTCGTCGTCCAGTCCTATCTGACGGCCGGCTACGTGGGTCGCCTCGAGATGGCCCGTCGGGCGGGGAGGGGAGAGGGCTTTTTCGCCTCGGCCAACCGCGCGTTCCCTCGGGTCCTCGCCTTCCTGGCCATCACCACCTTCCTCCTCCTGGCCGCGAGCCCGTTCCTGCTGGGCGGCCTCGGGCGGGGGCCCGCGGCGCTCTTCGTCCTCGCGGCCGTCCTCGGCCTTCTGTACTTCCTCTTCCTGACACCCTTCGTCGTGGTGGTCGACAACGCCCCTCTGTCCCTGGCCCTACGCATGAGCATCGAGTTGGCCGCCCGTCGGTTTCCGGAGGTCGTCCCCTACTGCCTCGGCTACGCCACCCTCAGCCTCCTCGCGTCCATCGCCTTCTTCCTCGTTGGGTGGGGTCTCGTGGGCCTCCTCCTCTTCCCAATCCTCTACAGTCTCCTAGGGACCGCCTTGGTGGGGTCCACGCTCT
This sequence comes from Thermoplasmata archaeon, assembly GCA_046759985.1. Taxonomy (GTDB): domain Archaea; phylum Thermoplasmatota; class Thermoplasmata; order RBG-16-68-12; family JAJISG01; genus JAJISK01. The sequence goes on along the minus strand of JBHIDH010000014.1, from coordinate 4,048 downwards.
ACCTGTACGCTGGCCTCCGGCCCGTGGAACCGGTCCCGGCCGCGACCCCCGGTCCCGAGGCGGTGGAGGAGGCGGCGCCCGCCTAGGTGAAGGGGTATAAGCGTCCGGCGGTTAGGCGGCTTGTGAAGGTCGTCCTCCTCGGACCCCCCGGGGTGGGGAAGGGGACGCAGGCGCGCCGGCTCTCAGAGATCCTCGGCGTGCCCCGCATCATCACCGGAGACATGCTCCGTAGGCACGTGGCGTCCGACACCCCCCTCGGGCGGAAGGCTCGGGGGTTCATGGAGCGGGGGGAGCTGGTCCCCGATGACCTCATCATCGCGATGATTCGCGAGCGGCTGGAGGAGGAGGATGCCCGAGGCGGATTCGTCATCGATGGCTTCCCGCGAACCGTCGCCCAGGCGGAGGCCTTCGAGACCCACGTGGCCCCGGATGTCGTCGTCGCCCTAGAGGCGGCGGAGGAGGAGCTGATCGAGCGGTTAAGCGGGAGACGTGTCTGTCGAAAGTGCCAGGCCGTCTACCACCTGGTCCACGACCCGCCGAGGCGGGCGGGCTTCTGCGACCGCTGCGGGGGGGAACTCGTCCATCGCGCGGACGACACGGAAGAGGTAATCCGGGAGCGGCTCCGCGCCTATCGACGCGAGACGGAACCCCTTGTCCACCGCTATGCGGCGAAGGGGTTGCTCGAGCGGGTCCGCAGCGAGGGGGGCATCGGGGAGGTCACCCGCAAGCTGCAGGCGGTCCTCCAAGACCGAGGTCTGGCCTAGAACCGCCCCACCGCCGGATTCTTATGAACCTCCCGCGTTGCAGGGCGGGGCCGATGGGGTAGCTTGGACATCCCAAGGGCTTGCGGAGCCCTAAACCCGGGTTCGAATCCCGGTCGGCCCGTCCCTCGGCTCTGGGACCGTGTCGTCTTGCCGGCCCGCTATTTGCGGGCCATCGCGAGCAATCGGTTCTCCTCCGCGGAGAGGGGCTTCAGATCCCATCCCCCGAACACCTTTGCGTCCGCCCATCCCGCCTGGCGGATCAGGTGACGCAGCTCATGGGGTGCGTACATCCGCTGGGAGACGTCGACCGTGACCGGGTCCATGAGGTTGTCCCCCTCCTTCCGGTAGAAGGTCCAGCGACTCTCGATTCGGGACCGCGTCAGGTCCAGGGTTCGCCTCTCCCGATAGGCGACGGACCCGTACTCCTCGAAGCTCGTGGGCTCGAAGTGTCGGATGACAAAGTCGCGGTTGATGACGTCTAGGAGGAGGACGCCCCCGTCGGCGGCCAGGTCGTGGAACTGCCGGAGGATGGCCAGATCCGTGGCGTCGTCCCAATAGCCGAAGGAGGTCAGCAGGCTGACAATGGCGTGGAACGGCCTTTCGTCGCGGAGGGAGGAGGCCACCTCCCGGAGATCCCCTTGGCGGAAGGCCACCTGGCTCCCCACCCCGAGTTCCTCGGCAAGGGACTCCGCCCGTGCGAGGTAGGCAGGCACCCGCTCGAGCCCCACCACCTGCCACCCTCGTTTTGCGAAGTGGACGGCGTGGCGGCCGATCCCGCAGGGCGCGTCTAGGAGGCGGCGGCCTCGCACCCCGGCCTTTTGGAGGATCTGTTCGAGGCGGGTGACCTGGTCCGGCGCGTACGCCAGGCCCGCCTCGTGAATGGGCAGGAACAGGTCCGGGCGCTCCATGAAGAGCTTGTGCGTCCAGTGATCCTCGCCCACGTGCCGCGAGACGGAGGGCCTGCATATAGCCCTTGGCGGGTCCCGGCGACCTAGTCGAGGAATTCGAGGCGAATCTTGTCGTGGTAGTCGACCTCGACCGGGACCCCGAAGATGTGCGAGATGTTCTGGAAGGGATGACGCCCGCCGATGCTCACGCGTCCAAAATCCTCGTTGCCCACGCTCTCCTGCACCTCCCAATACAGGTCCATGCCGAGGACCAACCGGCGCGCGCCCCCTCGGGCACGGATGGCCCGCTCGAGAAAGTCGAGGAGGCGTTCTCCCTCTCGCTGTGTGAGGGTCTTATCCACGGGCATGGTCACCCGAGCCACTCGTCTTCGGGCGCTTCACGGGGCGCCTTCCTGCATTGCGGACACACGAAGTGCCCGGTCTCCGGGTTCCGGTCGAAGGGACCCTCGTAGCTGCAGAACTCGCAGAGCCCCCCGAAGGCCTTCCCCTGGTCTGCCACACGGAGCCAACGGAATTCCCGCTATAAAAACAGGGCCGGACGCCGACCTGGGGCTCCGCCGGCGGTCCAACCGATAATCATCGGAACAATAATATATATGCGGGAGGCCCAGTTGCGGGCCAGCATGCATTTCCGGGCCGGGAAGCTGTACGGCATGTCGGTCATCTCCGCCGACGCGTGGCAGGTGGGGCGGGTTCACATCGCCCTAGTCGGAGATCACTGGAACGTCGCGGCCCTGGAGATGAAGCCCGAACGGGGATTCACGAAGGCCCTGGGACTCCGGACCCGGAAGGAGCGGGAGGCCACCCTCCTTGGCACCAACGCCATCGCCTCCGTGGGCAACTTCGTCCTGCTTAAGACCCCGGTCAAGAAGCTGCCCGACTTTCTCATCCGGCCGGACAAGCCGCCCATGGCCCTCCCGTGGGTGCTCTGGATGCCTGTGGTCTCCCAGGATGGCCATAACCTGGGGATCGTGGAGGACGCCTACATTGACACGAACCTGTGGAAGGTCGACAGCCTGACCTTCCTCTTGGACCGCAAGCCGTACCAGAGACTGGGGACGCTGAATCCCGCGCGACGGAAACGCCGGCTCGACGTCCCGACAAGCCTCGCCACCCTCGGCGACGTAATCCTGCTCAAGATTCGGACGGCCGAGCTCGAGCGGCTCGCGAAGAGGGGGGCCGTGGAGGAGTACGCCGGGGTGGGCACCCCGGAGCGGGCCTAGGGCCTAGCCGAGGCCGAGCTGGGCGATCTTCTCGGGGAGGTACGCGTCGGTCACGTAGTCCAGGCCGTACTTGGCCAGGGCCTGCTGTTCCGCCTTCTTCCCGATCTCCAACATCAACTCCACCTCCTCCCGCCAGAACCGGTCGCCGAAGCGCGGGTCGCTCTGGATGTCCCGGAGGGCCTTCGCGTCCTGGGGCGTCAGGTCGTCGGTCGGGAGGTCGTAGTTGAGGATGTCCGAGGCCGTGATGCCCAGGAACGAGGCCGTGGGCGTGGCGAGGTACTCCGAGATGTGGGCGGTCTTGATGGCCCCGTAGGCGATGGAGGCGAAGATGCGGAAGGACCAGGGGTCGCTATCGGCGAACACCACCGCAGGGAGCCCCATCTCCTCGTTAAGCCGCTTGAGGAACCGTCGTGTGGCGCGGGCGGGCTGCCCCTTGATGTGGACGAGGAGCGCCCGCGCGTCCTCGTCGTACCGGTTCTCCACCAACCGGTCGAACATGCCGCCCGTCTCGATGGCCAGGGCGAAGTCGGCGTCGCACTCGATGAGGCGCAGCTTCTCGGCCTCCACGTTGTGCGGGATGCCGTACCCGGAATCGCCCACGTCGTCACGACAGTTGAACCGCTTCGGTTCGCCCCGCCGGTTCACCTCCTCCACGGTGAGGTTCCCCATGACGCGCGCCCCGTCCTCCTCCGGGCGCAGGCGGAAGTCCTCCCGGAGGCTGCCGGTCACGACCTCCAGGTCCTCCGCCAGGAGGTTGCTCTCGTCCTGGGTCGAGAAGCGGGCGTGTTCCCACCCCTCGGAGATGTAGTAGAGCTCCCGGAGGGTGGACGATTTGCGCTCCTGGATCATGTCCCGGATGAAGTCGAGGACGTAGAGGGTTCGCAGGAGCATCTTGGCCCCTTTCAACGTCTTGGCCGAGCGTGTCCCCTTGGCCTTCCCGTAGGTCCACACCCCCTTCCGGGCGTTGAAGCGGATGTTGGACTTCGTGCGAAGGGGGATGGCCATCTGGGGGATGCGGCCGCGGTCCAGATGCTCGTACACCGTCTCCGCCAGCCCTCGAAGGGCGCGCAAGGCGTAGGCCTGGCGTGCCTCTTGGGACTGGCTAGCCACTCTCCGCCACCTCCTCGGCCAGCTCGCCCTCCCGGAGGAGAAC
>JBHIDH010000013.1:0-32917 GCA_046759985.1 Thermoplasmata archaeon | reverse complement strand
TGCCTCGATGCGAAGGGACTCTCCATTACGGTCCACCTCCATTGCGATCTTCTTCTCAACGTCATGCGCCCGCAGCAGCTCGACCAGGTCGCCCACGGTGTCGAGCGTCTCTCCGGCCAGGGAGAGGATGACGTCTCCCACGCGGATCCCATCTCTTTCCGCCGGTCCGTCGGAGGTGACCTCGGCCACGAGGACACCCCGTGAGGCCTTCAGGCCATACCGGCGCGCCACGCGGCGGTTCACGTCGTACCCGACGATGCCCAGCCAGGGCCGCTGGACACGTCCGTGCTCGATGATCTGCTCCGCCGTCTCCAAGGCCGTCTTGGATGGGATGGCAAACCCGATGCCGTCGGCGTGGGGGATGTTGGCCGTGTTGACGGCTATGACCTTCCCCTCGAGATCCACCAAGGGACCCCCGCTGTTCCCGGGATTGACGGCCGCATCCGTCTGAATCATCTTCAGCCCGTTGCCGTTGCCGACCTGCAGGCTTCGCCGCAACGAACTCACGACCCCGGAGGTCACGGCCGGGCCCCCAGCCAGCCCCAGCGGGTTCCCAATCGCCAAGACGGGCTGCCCTACCTTCAGGGCGTCCGAGTCCCCGAACTCCGCCGGCGGGAGCTTCTCCCCGTCGACCTTGACGACGGCGATGTCCGTCTCCTCGTCTCCGCCCAGTAAGCGCCCGCCGACAATGGTGCCGTTGGACAGGGAGACGAGGACCCCATCCGCCCCCTGGACCACATGGTAGTTCGTCAGGATGTGGCCCTGGGCATCCATCACCACGCCGGATCCGGTTCCCGGGGGAAACCGCCCCCACCCGCGATACGGGCGGGCCGACGTGCTCACGCTCACCGTACTCCTGGCCGCCTTTTCGACGGCCCCCGTCAGGGCGTCCTGCAGTTCGCCAATCATGTGGAAATGAAAGGACATCCTCGGACTTGTTGACCAGCTCCTAGCCTACCTGGTCACATCCCCCCTGCCCGAGGAAGAATCACCCGTGCGAGGGAGACGAGAAACTTTAAGGCGGCCCGGAGCCTGATTTTTCCCGGTGACGGACCTCTATCTGCCTCCCACCACCGGGGCCGTCCTCTCGGACCACGACCGGGAAATCCTCGCGCTCCTGGGAAAGGAGGAGGCCATCGAGGTCAGCTTTCAGGGCCTCCGCCGGCTTCTCGCCATCCACCAGGAATCCTTGACCCGGGCGCTGCGACGCCTCCAGGAAGGCGGGCTCGTCAGCGGGACCCAGGAGGGGTACCGTCTGAGTGCCCATGGGGCGTCCGTCGCCCAGGCGGTCCGCGACCCCATCCAGAGCCCCCCCATCCCCGTCCTTCGGACCGTTCTTCCCGACGAACACGCGAGTCGGCGCGCGGTCGATGTCCTACGGCAGCGCTGGTTCGGGCCTCTGCGATGGTACGGGTCTGCGGAAGACGCCGCCGGCGAGACGCTAACTTGGACTACCGAGGACGGGGGCATTCGGCTCGACGCGCGTTTCGAGGGAATTCTCCTCTCCGTCGACGGTCGACTCGTCGATCCCGCCCGTCTGCCCGAGGCCATCGCCGCGGCCCATCGAATCCTCAACGAGGTCGCCCGGGCCTACCTGGACGCCGGCGCCTCGGCCCTCCCGGGCCCCGACAGCTAGACGACCCCGGAGGCTAAGGGCAAAATAGCCCCTCATCCCATGGTAGGCGGGGCGCCCATGACCCGCCTGCGATCCCGTATCGGAGGAGAAGCCGTTCAGGCCAAGACGGGCCGGGGGTGGGAAGCCTGGTTTGCCATCCTGGATGCCTGGAAGGCCACGGAGAAGGGCCACGCCTCCACCGCCAAGCACCTCGTGGAGGCCCACGGCCTGAGCGGCTGGTGGGCCCAGACCGTGACCGTGGAGTACGAGCGGGTGCGCGGGTTGCGCGAAGTCGGGCAGCGAGGAGAGGAGTTCGTCGCGACGGTACAACGGACCATTCGTACCTCCCCCGAGGCCGCCTACGCCGCCCTCACCGAGCCCGGCCAGCTCTCCCACTGGTTCACCCAGGAGGCCCGAGGCGACCTGCGGGTCGGCGGACGATACACAGACAAGGACGGGGACCGAGGCGAGTTCTTGCGGCTCGACCCCCCCAACCGGGTCAAGTACACCTGGGAGAACCCGGCGCATGCGCCCGGCACCGTCGTGGAAATCTGGATCAGTCCCAAGGGCGAGGAGAAATCCCTGGTCCGCCTGGCGCACTCTCGCCTGCGGAATCGGGAGGAGTTCGAGGACCTCAAGCAGGCGTGGGGACGGGCCCTCGATGCCCTGCGTTCCTATCTGGAGACCGGGAGGCCGATTCCGTATGAGGAATGGCTCCGAGACTAGGACCGGGGGGGTCCTCGGGGGCGGTCTGGAATACCGTCCGCTGACCCCCGAACGGTGGCAGGACCTGGAGACCCTCTTCGGCAAGTCCGGAGCCTGGGGGGGTTGCTGGTGCATGTGGTGGCGCCTTTCCGTCGCCGAGTTCGAGGACCAAAGAGGCGCACAGAACAAGACCACCCTGCGCGACATCGTAGAGGAAGGTCGCGTCCCGGGCATCCTTCTCTACAAGAACGGACAGCCCGTGGGATGGTGTTCCATCGCCCCGCGAGACGAATTCCCGCGCCTGAACCGATCGCCCCTCCTCAAACCGGTGGACGAGGAGCCCGTCTTGTCCATCGTGTGCTTCTACGTCGCGCGGGCCTTCCGCCGTCAGGGAATCACCGGAAAGCTTCTGGAAGCGGCCCTCGCTTACGCGAAGGAGCAGGGCGCGAAGATCGTCGAGGGCTATCCCCTCGACACGGATCGGAAAAACTACCCCGCCCCCTCGGCGTGGACCGGGTTCCTTCCGACCTTCGCGGAAGCCGGCTTCGACGAGGTGTTGCGGCGGAAGGTCACGCACCCGATCGTGAGGTACCGATTGGACAGCCCGGCCGCGGAGCCAGATGGTTCCCCCTAGGGCCGAGCCTCGGCCTTCGCCTGAACCTTTTCCACGACGGTGGATCGCAGGGCATCCCGAAACGCCCGAGACAGCCTCTGCTGCGTCTCGAACTCCTCGTCCGTCATCGAGAGGAGGTTCGCAAAGCCCGCGGCCATCCCCCGGGCCCAGAAGTCCAGTCCTTCGATTTCCTCCGCCTTCTCATGGAACTCGGCGTACTTCCCGTACTCTTGCTTCTCCACCTGTAGGTTCACGAGGCGGCCAATCACTTCCTCGTCCAGGCGGACCTCGAAGCCAAGTTTCGGGAGGCTCTGCAGCGCCTCGCGCACCTGCTGCTCGGTGTACTCCCGGCTCGTCCCCTCCCCGTGCCGGAACTCAAACACCTCGGCCGTGGCCTGGTAGTACGTCTCGATGAAGTGATCGATGCGCTCCTCCCGTGCCACCTCGACCAGGTCCGCGTCCTTGAACTTCCGGATGTGATGGTAGATGGCCTGGGGGGTCTTTCCCAACTCCGCCGCAATCTGGCTCACGGTCATCTCCTTGGCCCGCAGGAGGAAAATAATCTGACGCCGCGTCTTGTCGGCCATCAGCTGAAAGGCCTCGGGGCTCTCGATCACTTTAAAGGCTTTCATAGACGTTTCACCCAGGAAGATAGAACATTTAACAACTATATAGACGTTGTTGTTTGTCAAACGAAAGTTTTAATAGCTGCCATGTGCATCAGGCAAATACACATTTGGGTTGTGAAAACGTGGGATACACGAAGAAAAGCACGCGATTGACTAGACAAGACAGCAATGGAACCTTCGATCGCCTGACGGACGTCCTGGCCGGGCCAGGCTGGGCGGCCCTCGCGTAGAACACCGGGAGGTGACGAGGAAATGTTGGACCGCTATGGAACGGCCGTCGTGGAGGAACGCCGCCACGACCGACGCCTCGCCTGTTTGGAGGACTACCTTCGATCGGAATACGGATCTGCGGACGGGATGCAGCGGTACCTCGCGGAGGCGAACCACAACCCCTCCCCCCGGTCCGGCCTGCGGGCCTTCCTGGCGAAGATCGCCAGAGTTGTCGCGGGGCCTCGGATCCAAGCGGCCACGCCCGCAGCCTCCGTTGAGGGGGTGCTGAGCGAGGATTGTACCGAACACGCAGCCTCCGCGGCTCTCGTTGCTCCGGCCCTACGGGCCCGGCCCGTGGGTTTCCGCGAGCGCCTGAACGTGCGTCCCCGCAACGTTCTGCCGCCCCCAAGACGGTAGACCAGAAACCGGGTCCCACCCACAACCCAAGGGGCCCTTCGGGGGCCCCTACCCTCGGCCGAATAGTCGGCCCCAGATCGTCCTCGTCCTCTTGGCCCGCACGATGAGCAGGGGAATGCGAGCTCTCTTCACGAGTTCCTCGGGCACGGAACCCAGGAAGAGATGGCGGATCCCGCTCTCCCCATGGGATCCCACCACGATGAGATCGAACCGGCCCGTCGTCGCCTCCGCGAGAATCTCGTCGACCACCTTCCCGAATCGCACCTTCTCTGCCGTCTCGGAACCGGCCCTTTCGAAGGACCTCCCGGCTCGCCTGATGGCCCGGGCCAGGCGGGGATCCAGCGTCGGGCCGCCGTCCTCCTCGCCGAGGACAGGCCTGGGCCGGGTCTCCGCGACGTGGAGCACGGTCGCCTGAACCCCCAAGGGTGCCAGGAGGCGTGCGGCGAATTCCGCGGCCTGCTGGGCGTAGGTCGACCCTCCCGTGCAGACGAGGATCTTCTTGGGAATCTCCCGCCGTCGGCGTTGCAGGACGAGGAAGCTGACCTTCCCATGCCGGAGGATAGAGAGGATCTCCGACCGGGGAAAGACCTTCTTCAGGCCCCGCCGACCCCGAAACCGAAGAAGGACCAATCGGTATGTACGAGACTGGAGACGGCTCAGAATCTCCACCGCGAGTCCCTTCTTCAGCTCTGCCTGCACCGTCGGCTCCCGATCCTTCCAGGACGCCTTCTCCTCCTCCAGGGCGGGCAGCTCGGCCCGTAGCTCGTCCACCGTCTCCATGATTATCCAATGGTCGAGCTCGGCCCCCAGGGCCTCGGCGAGACGGACGCCGTATCTCAGGGCGTACTCGTCCCCCGAGCGGTTGGTCGCAACCAAGACACGGGGCCTCCGACTTCTCTTACGCTGCGCCATGGGTGACTTACCCCGCGGCGCGTAGCGTCAGGCAATCTGCGTGCGTCATACCACCACCAGAACAAGGGGAACGGCCACCAGGAGAATCGCAAACCCGAACAGGGCGCGGTTGCTGTGGAAAGTCCAGTGAAAGAGCCACAGGAGGGCCTTGCTGTACCACCGGTAGAAGAGAAGAATGAGGATGGAGACGGTGCCCACGCTGAGCATGGCCACGAGGACGAGGTTGGTGGCGGCCGTGTTGGCCAGGAGGAAGGCCACCAGCAGGGTGTCCACGAAGGTGGTGATGTTCGCCCCGATGATGTACGGGATCACGTCCCGCCGGCGGAGGTAGCCCTTCAGATAGAGGGGAACCAGCATCCCCAGGGAGAGGGAAACGCTCGTCGAGACGAGGGTGATGCCGGCGCCCAGGACAAAGGAGAACAAGGGGACCTCCAGGAGGCGGTGCAGGGCCGTGACCTCCACCTCCTCCACCTCCTGCCGATGGAAGGCGCGATCGAAGAGGGAGAAGCCCGCGTAGATGGCCAGAAAGGCCAGGAAGAACACGGCCCCCGGGGGGAGAACGGCTGCCGCCGCTTCCCGCAGCGGCCCGAAGACCAGGTCCACCACCCCGATCACGGTGGGGGGCGTGGAGAGGACCAGCCAGGGGAGCCGGTTGTCGGCCAACAGGAGAAAGCCCAGGAAGAGAGCGGGGACGTAGATCGTGTAGGTCACCAGGAAGGAGAGCACCCCCATGGAGAGGCTCTCCTCCCGTCCCCCGCCCCGGAGGATGGCCACCGTTCCGATGACGATGACGATGAACGAGGCCCCGAAACGGGACCCCATGATCATGAAGTAGGCGGAGATGGTGGTCGCCACCTCCGCGTCGAAGAAGCCCAAGGCGAGGGCGGCGATGGGGGACCCGCTGAGGACGGCGTAGGTCACGAGCCATCCGAATCCCAGGGCGTTGTGGGGGACCTCGATCAGGGTCCCGAAGATGGCGGTCAGGGTGGGGATCAGGGCCTGGGCGGAAACCTGCATCAGCTGGATGCCCAGGATAAACGTGAAGGCCCCGGCCAGGGCGAGAAGCCCCTTTCGCACCAAATCCAGCCAGGGGACCTGTCGCAGCTCGTCGCGCCGAACGTAGGCCTCCGCGAGACTCGCGCCCGCAACCTGCAGGGGGTCCTGATCGCCCCTGCCGTCCATCGGGGAGGAGTCCACCGCCGCCTCAAGCCAGACCGCCGCCTTAAATCTTAGCTCGCGAGAAGGAGATCCGCCAGGAGCTTGGCCGCCGCCACAAAGAGGACGAGGATGAAGACGAGGGCGACGGAGCGGGAGCGGAGCTTCCGCAGCCCCCAGTAGGAGCCCAAGTAGGATCCGACCAGGACCAGCACCCACAGGAAGGCGGTGAGGCCGACGTCCAGGGTGGCCAACCCCTCGAAGTAGAGGTAGCTCAGGAAGCCCACGATGGAGGTGGGCACGATCATGAGGGTCGAGGTCCCGATGGCGAGGCGGGTTCGCCGGCCCAGGCCGTAGACCATAATCGGGACGTTCGCCACCCCGCCCCCGATGCCCAAGCTGCCCGCGAGAAACCCGGACGAGAGGGTCGCGGTGGAGGAGAGGCCAAGCCGGGAACCGGTCATCTTGGTGTCGTCGTCGTGCTCGATGGTCTCCGCGTGACCCAGCCAGTCCCGGAGCATCTTCCCAGCGACTACGACCAGGATCAGGGAAAAGAACGCGAGGAAGACCTCGCGGGATGTATTCAGCGTGAAGAGGGCCCCCAGGATGGCCCCCGCGAGGGCGCCCCCCACCAGGATGAGGGCGAGGCGGGCACGGACCAGGTCCTTCTGGTAGTGGTTGAACGTCGCGGGCAGGGCCGTGGCCAGGGTGAGGGCGAGGGACATTGGGACGGCCAGCTCCCGGAAGGGCGTCACGAAGGTGAGGAGGATTGGAACGTAGAGGGTGCCTCCGCCGAGGCCGAGATTCGAGTAGATGAAGGCCACGGAAAAGACGAGGAAGGCGACGAGAGCCAGAATCAGGGGATCCACGCGGGTCGAATTGGAAGGCGTGGAAAAAGGTATCTCCCACCGGGCGGGCAGGGGGCGAAGGGGGATGTACACCAGTCGCCTCTCTCCTCCGGTGAAATTCCTGCTCCGATACGGAGAGATGGGCCTCAAGGGGCGCCCCGTGCAGGCCCAGTGGAAACGCCGCCTTCGAGACAACATCGTCCGACTCTTCCGCGAGCACGGAGCCGGGGCGGTCGTCTTCGAGGAAGAGGGAAGGCTCTTCGTGGAGTCCGAGCATCCCGCTGCCCCGGAGCTCCTCGGGAGGGTATTCGGGCTGGTCTCCTTCAGTCCCATCCGGGAGACAGATGCGGAGATAGAGGCCGTCTCCGCCCTGGCGATCCTGCTGGCGGGGGAGCTGCGGGGGGAGGGCCCCGCCTTCGCGGTCCGAACCCGCCGTGTCGGCGAGCACCCCTTTACGAGTAACGACGTGGCACGCGCCGTCGGGGCCGCCATCCTTGCTCGGTTTCCGGAGCTGGGGGTGAACCTGAAAGGTCCGGACTGGGAGGTTCACGTCGAGATTCGAGGCGAGAAGGCATACCTTTACGCGGACCTTCTCCCGGGCGTCGGGGGCTTACCGCTCGGTACCCAGGGCAAGGTGGTGACGCTGGCGGAAACGCCCGAAGGGGCGATGGCGTCGTGGCTGATGATGAAGCGAGGCTGCTACGTCCTGCCGGTCTTCCGGGGTGACGAAAGGTGGGCCGCCACGCTCCGCTCCTGGGATCCGGACGTCCGGTGGCAAGCCATTGAGTCCCTCGCCGAAATGCAGGAGGTCGCGGAGGCCGAGGGAGCGCTGGGGTTTGTCTATCCCTGGACCTCCAGCGAAGCGTCGAAGGAGGACTTGCGGCCCGCCTTCTACCCCCTTATGGGCCTCGACCCGAAGAGACTCGAGGGCCTTCGCGCCACCCTCCTGGGTCCAGCGGGCCCGGCGTAGGCTACTTTCCCTTCCCCTGGTGGGCGCGGATGGAGGGCCTCACCTTCTCGGCCCCCTTCCCCTTCCGACGGAGACCTCGGCCCCTCTTTCCGGCCGAGGTCAGTCCCCGCGTCACCCGCCTCTTATGGCCGGGACGCAGAAGCCAGTTCAGGTCCTTGTCCCCCCGAATCGCCGGATGGTGCGGGTCGACGAGGAGGACCTCGTAGTACTTGTAGCGGCCATCCTCGCCCACCCAGTAGGAGTTCAGAACCTCCATGTTGGGATACCGCCTCCCCGCCCGTTCCTCGGCAATGCGCTGGATGCTCTTCGCCATGGTAATCTTGGCAATGCCCATTCGCTTGGGCCTCCGGCCGCCGCGGATGGCGGGCTTTCGCCGTCCTCCTCGCCGGACACGGGATCGGACAACCACGATTCCGGGCTTCGCCTTGTATCCTAGCGCGTGTGCGCGATCGAGACGCGTGGGCCGCTCCAGCCGGGCCACCGAAGGACTCCTTCGCCATTCAATCATGCGAGCCCGGAGGAGGGGGCCGACGTACGTCTGATCCGGGGTCTTCCATGCCTCCCGGATGTTTCGATAGAGGCCTCGGGGGGCCGACCGAGATTCCCCCTCCTTGCCCTCGGACGCCATGTTCCCACACCTGCCGCCGCTCCGGCGCGCTCCGGTTCTACCCCAGCCAGCTATAAAGCCCTTCGGACGTGGGCCGGGGCGGCGTCCCAGCGGCCCCCTAGCGGGGGTGACCGAAGACCTCGGCCCGCGGGTAGGTCGCCGCGAACCCGTACCACCGGACAAAGATCTGAGGGGGTCGGGTCCCGTCGTCCCGCCAGACGGCCGAGGGAACCTGGGTCTCGGAATCAACCTCGACCCATAGAACACGCCTCCCGATCTCATCCTCCACGCCCCCCTTTATCCGATTCATGGCGTAGAAACGGGAGACCTCCCCTGCCATCACACCGAGTCCGTGGGTCATCTCGGGGAGACGATCATCCGGTTCCGCCATGGTCCGCCGAAAGCCGGGAGGCAGGAAGCCCTTCCGTCGAAAAGTGCTCCGGGACATCCAGCCGAAGATCCGCGCTGCGCGCTTGGGCCGCGAGCGGGACAGCGTGAGATCCGGATCGTCCCGTAGCGCGGCGCGAACGTTCGTCACTTCGAGCGGGAGCGTCTCCATCTGGGAGCCGCGGAGGGGACCGTGGAGGGCCAGTCCGCGTATGTGGTCCCAGTAGCTTCGGGTCTCGTCGTCGATAAGCAGGACCAACCCATTGTAGAGCCCGCCGGCGCTGAAGTGATGAACCCGTCCCTCCACCCGGGGAACCATTCCGACCCCGCTGTGACAGACGGTACAGAAACTCACGAGGTAAGGCGCGCCTCCTAGCTCGCCCTGCGCCAGGTGGTGGTAGGCCATCTCGGTCACTAGGAAAGCTCGGCGGGCGTTCGCCCGTTCCACGACGAGCAACATCGCCTTCGGATCGAGGCCCGCGGCCGCCAAGGGCTCGCCCTCGTCCGAAACCCGAAAGCGTTGGAACAGGTCGGGGTCCCGGAGCCAGGCCCGATCCACGTCGAACTCCGCCAGGTACGCTTTCTCGGTCGCTAGCGTGGGCCGCCTTCCTCCCTTCCGTTCCGGACGAAACCCCCTACATGAAGTCCTCGAGGGTGAGGGGACGGTCTGTCTTACGCGGGCCGGCCGTGGGCTCCTTCCCGAAGTCCCGGCGGAACAGGGTGACTTGCTGGCTCCCCGCCAGGAGGCTCTTCTCGTCCCAGCCGAAGACCTCCGTGATGTAGCCTAGGGTTTGGGCAAGTCGGCGGGCATAGTACTCCCAATCCGGGGCCTTCTCGAAGGGGTGCCCGCTGACGTAGGGCTCGACCTCCATGGGGGTCTGCTTGGCGTTGGTCACCACCCAGGAGACCTTCATGCCGGTCACGAACTCGTAGCCGAGGGCCTCGAGCTTCGCCGCCGCCTGGACGTTGGGCATGGCATCAGGGTTCACGTATTGGGCGGGCTCCTTCACGGTTCGGGAAATGACGAGTTGGTCGACCTCCGCCTCCCCGTGCTGGACTCGCTGGATCGTCTCCCGGGCGTAACGGATGGCCTCCTCGATCTCGTTCCGGAGGACCCGTTCCAGGACCTCCGTCTGGGCCTCGCTCTGCAGATCGAAGGCATCCGTCCGCCGAATCTCGTAGCCGCGGACGACCAGCCGCTCCTCCGGCCAGAGTACCTGACCCGCGTAACGCTTCTTCCTCCCGTGGGAGAAGAGGCTTCGGAAGACCCGCTGGAACTCCAGCTGCATGCCCCGTCCCGAGAGCTCCTCCGCCAGGCTCTGGCCCTCCGCCACGCACCCGTCCAGGGTGTCCATCCCCGGGGAGAAGAACACGCTGTCGGTGTCCCCGTAGATCACCTGATTCCCTCGCGCCTCCAGGCGCCGAATGACCTCCTTGATGTTCTCCCGGGCGAAGGCCGTGATGCTCCCCCCGATCTTGGGGTTCGTGAACCGATAGAAGGAGGAGGCCAGGACGCCATAGAAGGCGTTCATCAGGACCTTCACCGCGTCCTGCAGCCGGCCGTAGTAGGCCCGCTCGTCCTCCGAGCCCGCCTCCGCCATCTTGGTCTGGATTTCCTGGCGTTGCTCCATCAGGTCCGCCAGAATGCGGGGCAGAACGCCCTGCCGTTTCTCCTTCCCCAAGAAGCGAATCCCCGTCGGTCCCTCGATCTCCCCTTCGGGATGGAGGGTGGAGAAGCAGATGTTGTTCTCGATGATGAGGCTCGGGTACATGGCCCGGAAGTCCATGCCCACGACCCACTCGTAGAGACCGGGGTCAATCGTGTGCACGTAGCCCCCCTCGATGGACTCCGTCCTGCCCCGCCGCCGCATCATGGGCACCCCGAAGGCCTCCCGGTCCGCTGCCCGGATGAGGAGGGAGTCGATGAGGTTGGAGGTCCGGCCGTTCAGGACGTCGTCCAGGGGAAGACGGGAGACGGTGGCCAGGTCCAGGGCCTTCTCGATGCTCGCCAGCTTCTCCAGGATCCGCAGGGAGAGCTCCGCGTCCTTGATGCAGTAGCGGATGACCCGCTCCGGATCCCGCTCCCACTCCTCGTCGATGCGGGCCCGATCCACCTCCTGCTTCCCCTCCCCGAGCAGGACCTTGGCGACATAGTCCAGGGTCTCCTGCTTGGGTCGCAGGTCGGTGCGGGCGCTCCACCAGGCGTCCACGATGACCCGGCCGTGCAGGCGCCAGAGCCGCTCGTTAATCTGGAAGAAGGTGGCGAAGTCACGACCCAGGGCGAGCTCCCCCAGGTTCCCCTTGCGGGCCCGCTTCACGAGGACGGGGATGTCGTACCCGCCGATGTTGTACCCGGTCAGGACGTCGGGGTCCTCCTTCTCCACGAGGGTCACGAAGTCCCGGAGGATCTCCCGCTCCCCCCCGCGGAGCGCCTGGGTCTCGAGGCCATCCGGGCCTCGCAGGGCGATACCCAGGGTCAAGAGGTGCCCGTCCTCGACGCTGTTCTCGATGTCGAAGCTAAGGACCTTCAGAGGCGGGTTAAAGGGCTCGCACTCCGCGAAGGACTCGGCGCGGAGGACGAGCTCCGTGGTGTAGCCGCCTTCCACCTCCTCCCCCTGGACCCGAACGCACGAGCCCAGGTCCATGTCGTAGATGAAGCGATGGACGAAGGGGATGTCCGCTGCCAGGACCTCGCTCCCGAACTGTCGGGCCTTATTCCGGTATTCCGGGGTCCGCCACGGGTGCTGCATGACCACCTGGACACAGGGTTTCTTCTCCAGCGGGCTTACCTCGAGCTGGACCTCCCTGAGTTCCACCACCTCGGGGTCCCGCTTGAAGGTACCCAGGAGGGACTGGGGGGGTTCGACGGCGTAGAAGTAGGGGCGGAAGCCCCGGTACTCCACCGTGATGGAGCGCCCGTCTCGGGTCTTCCCGAACAGCTCGATGACCGGGTGTTCCTCCTCCCCCTCGCGGCGGTAGGAGGCGGCCAGCAGCCGGACATCGTGGACCGCCATGCTAGGACCTCGCAACGACACGGATCACGTCGCCATCCTGCAACCCGTAATCCTTACCCACGACCCTCTTGGTCCGCGCGTCCACCGCCCGGATGAAGTTGTCCCCGAGGTCGGTATGGACCTGGTAGGCTAAGTCCCTTGCGACGCTCCCGCGGGGCATCAGAAAGGCGTCTGGTAGGACGTTCCCGTCCTTGTCCGTCCAGTGGTTCTCGTCCTCCACGGGGAAGACCACGATCATGTTCATCAGCTCGAAGACGAGGGCCTCGAGGCAGCCCTGAACCCCCGTGGAGCCGAAATGGTCAAGATAGGCGCGGATCTTCTGCAAGGCGTCTCCCTGCCCCGGCGTGAGGGCCGCCTCCTTGCGTGCGGCGAAGGCGGGAGCGCCAGGGACGTAATCGAGCAGGTCGGCCTTGGCGGCCCGCCGCAGGGCCAGCTCACACTCCGAGCACGTGGGAATCACGAGGACCTCCGGGAGGTCCAGGAGACCCTTTAGCGCGTCTTCCGGGGCGACGTCGGCCTTGTTGGCCGCGAGGACCAAGGGTTTCCCCACGCGCCGGAGCTCTCGGCCCAGCCGTACGAGATCCTCCTCGGTCCAGGTCCGGGGCCGGCCCTCCAAGGCGACCTCTCGGAGGGCGAGGTGGACCTGTGCCTCCCGCAACCCCAGGCCGGTTAGCCGATCGGCGAGCAGCTTCTCCAGCTCCTCTCCCTCGACCTCCGCCCGGCGGGCCAGTTTCTCCCATCCCTTGGCGAGAATGCCCGCGATCCAGTGGGCCAACTCGTCCTCCAGGAACTGGACATCCCCCCTCGGGTCGTGGTCGCCCGGGGACCCCAGGTTCCCCTCGCTATCGGTCGCCCCGCTCGCGTCCACCACGTGGACGAAGGCCGAAGCCTGGCGCAGGTCGTCCAGAAACTGATTCCCTAGGCCCCTTCCCCGGTGGGCGTCGGGGACGAGTCCCGCCACGTCCAACAAGTCGAGGGGGACGAGACGGGTCCCGTCCGTGCACGGGGCGTTGTGAGGGCTGCAGGGCGTGCCGAGTTCCGGGTGCGGACACGGACGGGTGACGTATCCGATTCCCCGATTGGGCTTGATGGTGGTGAAGGGGTAGGCGGCAATCTCCGCGGGGGCCAGGGTCGCTGCTGCGAAGAACGTGCTCTTCCCCGAATTGGGCTTTCCCACGACGCCTACCAGCATCTCCTCCCGCCCTTCGTGAGAGGACACGTGACTAAGAACCTAATGCCGGGAGGGGTGGGCGAATGTGGACCGCCGGCGTCGCCAAGGCCTTTAACCCCGTCGCGGCTCTCCCCGTGCTTGTCCCCCCCGATCCCCCGATCCCACCCCCGCTACCGCTCCCTCGTGACCCGGGAGAAGCTCGTGGCGGCGGCACACGAGGGACTCGTGGCCTGGGAGGGGCTCATCGCCCACGGGCGCGGAGAGGCCTTCGACTACCTCCTGGGGGAACGTACCCTGCCGGAGGCCGAGAAGGCCGCCCGCGCGGCGGTGGCCTCCCTGCTGCGGGCCGAACGCCCCGTCCTCTCCGTCAACGGCAACGTGGCCGTCCTGGCGGGGGACGAGATCGGCGCGCTGGCGGCGGCGACGGGGGCCCGGGTCGAGGTCAACCTCTTTCATCGAACGGAGGAGCGGGTCCGGGCCCTCGTGGCCCTTCTGCAAACGCACGGCGTACGGGAGGTCCTGGGGGAGGACCCAGACGCCTCCCTCCCGGGTCTTGAGCACTCCCGCGCGCTCTGCAGTCGCCGGGGCATCTACGCGGCCGACGTGGTCCTCGTACCCCTGGAGGACGGCGATCGGGCCGAGGCACTGATCCGGATGAACAAGGCCGTCCTCTCCATCGACCTGAATCCCCTCTCCCGCACCAGCCGGGCCGCCACCATCGCCATCGTTGACGACCTCGGCCGGGCCCTGTCGAACATGGTTGCCTTCGCGAAGGAGGCCAAGGGGCACCCGAAAGCCCTCGAGGCCGCTTACGGGGCCTACCGGAAGCAGGCCAATCTGCGAGGGGTGCTGCGGGCCATCCAGCGGCACCTGGAGACGCGGGCCGCGACGGGGGGGCGAGGAGCGGGTAACAACGTTTAAATCGCCTCCCGGCCATTCGAATTCCCCGTTGGGATTATGAAATATGTGATTGTGACCGGCGGGGTCCTGTCCGGCTTGGGGAAGGGCATCACCACCTCCAGCATCGGCCGCAACCTGCAGAGCCGCGGCCTCTCGGTGACCGCCATCAAGATCGATCCGTATCTGAACGTGGACGCCGGGACCATGAATCCCTTCCAGCATGGTGAGGTCTTCGTCCTGGAGGACGGCGGCGAGGTCGACCTCGACCTGGGCAACTACGAGCGATTCCTCGACGTGGAACTCAGCCGGGACCACAACATCACGACGGGGAAGGCCTACCTCGCGGCCATCGAGAAGGAGCGCCACGGCGACTACCTGGGAAGCACGGTCCAGATCATTCCCCACGTGACGGACGAGATCAAGCGGATGGTCATCTCCGTCGCCGAATCCACGGGGGTGGACGTGACCCTGGTAGAGGTCGGGGGCACGGTGGGCGACATCGAGTCCATGCCCTTCCTCGAGGCGCTGCGACAGCTCTCCATCGACGTGGGGAAGGAGAACTGCGTCTTCGTCCACACGACCCTGGTCCCCATCCTGCCGGTGGTGGGCGAGGCCAAGACGAAACCCACCCAGCACAGCGTAAAGGAACTGCGGGCGGTGGGCCTCCAGCCGAGCGTCATCGTCGCCCGGGCGCCGAGGGAGCTGGACGAGGAGGTCCGGCGGAAGATCTCCCTCTTCTGCGACGTGCCCGTGGAGGGCGTGGTCAGCGCCCCCGACGCGGCCAACGTCTACGAGGTGCCTCTCATCCTGGAGGAACAGGGCCTCACGGACTACCTTCTGAAGCAGCTGGCCCTGAAGGGCAAGCCCCGAGACCTGGAGGCCTGGCGGGCCTTCGTAGAGCGACTCCAGAACCCGGAGGGGGAGGTGGAGATCGCCCTCGTGGGGAAGTACACCCATCTGCAGGACTCCTACATCAGCCACATCGAGGCCTTCCGGCATGCGGGCGCCAAGGCCAACGCGCGGGTGCACATCCGGTGGGTCGAGAGCGTGGACCTGGAGGAGGACGGGGTGGACCTCCTCGCGGGGGTGGGCGGCATCCTGGTCCCGGGGGGGTTCGGGGAGCGGGGCATCGAGGGCAAGGTCCGGGCCATCCAGTTCGCCCGGGAGAACGGGATTCCCTTCCAGGGCGTCTGCCTCGGTTTCCAGCTCGCCACCATCGAGTTCTCCCGCAACGTCCTCGGGCTCGAGGGCGCGACGAGCAGCGAGTTCGATCCCAAGACCCCCTACCCCGTCGTGGACCTGCTGCCGGAACAGCGCGGGGTGGAGGACATGGGGGCCACCATGCGCCTCGGAGCCCACGAGGTGGTCATCCGGGAGGGATCCAAGGCCCACGGACTCTACGGGGCCGCCCGGATCCACGAGCGCCATCGCCACCGCTACGAGATCAACCCCGCCTTCCTGTCCAAGCTCGAGGACGCGGGGCTGCGGTACGTGGGCCGCTCGGAGGACGGGCGACGCATGGACATCCTCGAGCTGGACGGCCATCCCTACTTCCTCGCCTCGCAGTTTCATCCCGAGTTCAAGTCCCGACCCCTCCGCCCCTCTCCCATCCACTACGGGCTGGTCCTGGCCGCACTGGCCGGCCAGGCGTGACCCAAACTCTATAAGGCCGCCGTCGAATAGTTCGGTCGTGCCCACCTACGAAGAGCTCCTCGAACGCGTCAAGAGGGAACTGCCGGAGACGAGTATCTCCCGGGAACGCTTCCAGGTGCCGGAGGCGGAGGTCCTCCTCGAAGGAAGCACCACGGTGCTCCGGAACTTCGCCGACATCGCCGACGCCATCAACCGGAAGCCCCAGGACATCTTTGCCTTTCTCCTCAAGGAGCTGGGGACTTCGGGCAGCCAAGAGGACCGACGAGCCCTCTTCAAGGGGCGCATCGCGGCCGAGAAGATCAACAAGCGGATCCAGAGCTACGTCGAGGAGTACGTCCTCTGCGCGGAGTGCAATCGGCCCGACACCCGTATCGTGAAGGAGGGCCGCATCGCCATCCTCGAGTGTGACGCCTGCGGGGCCCGGCGCTCCTTGCGGGTCATCAAGAAGGCCGTCAAGACCGAGGAGCCGATCCTCCAGGTGGGCAAGGTCTACGAGGTCATGATCCAGGACATCGGCAAGAAGGGGGACGGCGTCGCCCGCCGGGAGAACTTCGTCATCTACGTCCCGGGCACCACCAAGGGCGTTGTCGTCAAGATCGAGGTGGAGAAGATCGTCGGGAACGTCGCCTTCGCGAAGCTCGTCCAGGAGTAGCGATGGCCCGGGAGGGGGTCGCCATCTTGGCCCTGGCGGCCCTGCTCGTCGCCGCCCACCTCGTCGCCCTCGTCCTGGCCCGGCCCTTTCTCGCGGCGGAGGTCCAGGCCTTCCCGGACCCTAACGCCGTCACGAACGCCCTGCTCTACTTTGTCCTCATCCTCGCCTTCACGGCCTTCGTCCTCTTTGCCATCCGGAAGCGGCGGGAGGGCATCCTCAAGTACGTGATCCTGGGGGCCATCACGATCACCATGCTCTTCGTCTTCTCCGTGCCCCTCGCCCTCGCCTTCGCCTCTCTCCCCGAGCCCTGGGCGAGCCTCGGGGCCGTCCAGGGGACCCTCCTCCTTTCCTTCGGCCTCGCCTACGCCCTGCTGCGGTACCCGGAGTGGTGGGTCGTGGACATCACGGGCTTCGCGGTGGCCGCCGGGGTGACGGCCATCATCGGCATCTCCTTCGGCATCCTCCCGGCCCTCGTCTTCCTCATCGGCCTGGCCTTCTACGACGCCGTGGCGGTGTATCGGACGAAGCACATGATCGCCCTGGCGGATGCCGTCACGGGTCTCCGCCTCCCCATCCTCCTGGTTGTCCCCAAGTCCCTCCCCTACTCCTTTCGGAGCCAGCCGGGTCTCCAGGAGGAGATGGACGAGGGAGGGGAACGGGCGGCCATGTTCATGGGACTGGGGGACATCATCATCCCGGGAATTCTGGTCGTCTCCGCCTTCGCGCACCTGGAGCCCCTCGTCACCATCCTCGGGGTGGGCACGAACCTCCTGGTCGCCCTGGCCACCGTAGTGGGCACCCTCCTCGGCTTCGCCCTCCTCATGCGTTTCGTCCTGAGCGGGCGGCCCCAGGCGGGGCTGCCCCTCCTCAACACCGGCGCCATTCTGGCGTACCTGACCTCGTACTACCTTCTCTACCGCAACCTCGGCTTCGGGATCGTCTTTGGGTTGTGATATGCGCATCCTCCAGATGTCGGACCTCCACGCGTCGGAAGCCGCCCTGGAGCGGAGTCGGTGGGCGCTGCGGGAGTTCGCGCCGCACCTCTTCCTAGTCACCGGGGACATCACGAACTTCGGGCCCCTGGACTACGTCCGTCGACTCTTCGAGGACGTCCCGATCCCGAGCTACGCCATTCCCGGTAACTGCGACCCCCGGGAGACCGTCCCGCTGCTGGAGGACCTCGGGGTCAACCTCCACGGGAAGCGGACGGAGGTCCGGGGACACCCCCTCATCGGGCTCGGAGGATCGAGCCCCACCCCCTTCCACACCCCCTTCGAGCTCTCCGAGGAGGAGATTCGGGCGGCCCTGGAGCCGCTGATGGTGGAGGGGTCCATCCTGGCGACCCACTCTCCGCCCTACGGGCATGTCGACACCCTGGCCGGGCGCCACCTGGGAAGCCGTTCCCTCCGAACCCTCGTGGAGCGCTACCCTCCCCGCCTCGTACTCTGCGGCCACATCCACGAAGCCCGCGGGGTGGAGACCGGGGCGACCACCTACGTGAACCCGGGTCCCGCCCGAAACGGGCATGCGGCCCTCGTGGACCTCGGGGAGGAGGTCCGGGTCCGGCTTCTCCCCTAAGCTTTATCCCCCGACGGGGCCTGGAGGAGGCGGATGCCGATCTGGCAGAAGCACTCGCGCCGGAAACCCAGCGGGGGCATGCGCCGCCCTCACGCCAAGAAGAAGCGACGGGAGATCGGGCGCGAGCGAGAGTTCGCCACCATTGGCTCGGAGCGTCGCAAGGCCATCCGGGTCCTCGGAGGGCGCCGGAAGGCCCGTCTCCTTCGGGCGGAGTGGGCGGACCTCTTCGACCCCCAGACGGGGAAGACAGAGCGGGCCCGCATCCTGTCCGTCCAGAGCAATCCCGCGAACCCCAACTTCGTCACGCGGAACATCATCACCCGGGGGGCGACCATCGAGACGGAGAAGGGCCTCGGCCGCGTTACCTCCCGTCCCGGCCAGGTGGGGACCGTCCACGCGGTCCTCTTGGCGCGGGATGACTAGGCCGCGACACCCTTTTACCGCCCCTCGTCCTACGACCCGCGTGGTCTCACAAGGCGACCGCATCGTCGTGCTCTACCCCTTGTACTTCGACGCCGCCGCCTCCCGCCAGGACGGGCGTCGAGTGCCGAAGAACCTCGCCGTCCGGGACCCGACGTGGGAGGAGCTTGCCGAGGCCGCCCGCCGACGGGACTACCGGGTCGAGCCCGAACCCCACGCCGCCCATCCCCGCCGGCCTTGGAGACAAGAAGGACGCATCCTCATCGTGGGGGGCGGCACGAAGACCGCCATCCTCCACGCCGTCGCCGAGGAGTTGAAGGCTCAAAGGTCCTGAGGGGTCTTGACCTCTTCCACGATCTTGCGTCCCGTGGACACGCTGTCCACGGAGTGGATCACGGCCCCGCTCTCCCGGATGACCGTCTCCACGTTCCCGTAGTCGATGTTCGTCCCCTCGATGGTGATCTTGACACTCTCCGTCTCCTGATCGACCTCGTCCAGGGCGCAGTTCACGCCCAAAACACCGTCGAGGGTAGCGAGGGACTGGGAGAGCTCGATGACCGAGGGTTGGTGCGGCTTCAAGACGTCAAGAACGAGTCGTTTGATTTCGCTCAACGCGCCTGCCTCGATAAGGAATTCGTTCCATGCGGACGGGGGCTGATAAAGCTTGCGTCGTCGTTCCTCGGCGTGACAGCTACAGGACCGTGGTCACCTCGGTCCCCCCCTCCGTGACCACCACGGTGTTCTCGCTCTGGCTCACCATTCCGTGTTCGGCTTCCACGAGCATGGGGTACCCGGAGATGAGGCCCTTACGCAGGAGGCGTCGCAGGTGGTAGGGAGCCTGGGGGTCGATGCGGTGGCACCAGCGCTCGGAGAAGGGGAGGGTCTGGAAGTCCGCGTAGACCTTCTCGAGAAGGGCATCCGCCTCGGGCACCCCGCTCGAACCCCTCTTCACGATACGGAAGATGTTGCTGCTCTTCCCGCCGGTCACCCGGCCGGCGCCCGTAGTGGCGAAAGGCTCGATGGCGTACGCCTCCCCCGCTTCCGCCCGCTGCCGGGCCCGCTCTCCTCGCACGGCCTCCACGTTGGGTACACTCTTGGGGCCGTGGAGGAGGTAGGGGTCCATTTTGTGCCCCGAGAGGTTCTCGACTGGCCGAAAACCCTGCGCGCGGATCGTCCGCTCGATGGTGGCCCCCACGAGGCGCATGGGGGTCCCCGGTCGTAGGACCTCGGCGGCGGCGGCCACGGCCTCGTCCACCGCCCGGATGAGCTCCGTCCAGTTCCGCGTGCCCACCTCCTTGGTCCGGGCGTTGTCCGCGAGGTAGCCGTCCACGTGGACCCCGACGTCCAGCTTGACCAAGTCGCCGCGGGAGAAGGTGAGATCGCCGTCGTTGTGCCGGGGGGTAAAGTGGGCCGCGACCTCGTTGAGGGAGATGTTCACGGGAAAGCCCGGCAGCGCCCCCTCGTCGACGATTCGGCCCTCCGTCTGCTCGGCCACCTCGAGGAGGGAGCCCCCCTCGCGAATCAGGTCGAGTCCCTCCTCCAAGGCCCGACGGCCGATTCGTCCCGCCTCCCGGAGCTTCCCCAGGGCCTCCTCATCCATCGAGGTTCAGCTCTTCCCGCGTCAGGGCCCCTTCCCTCTTAACCGTTGGCGGGTCCCCCGACAGGTCGACGACCGTCGAAGGGAGGCCACGTGGCGACGGGCCGGCATCGATGTAGAGGTCCACGGCCTTCCCCAGCCGGGCCACGGCCTCTTCCGCCCGACGCGGCGAGGCGGCGCCATGGCGGTTCGCACTCGTGGTGGTCAGGGGGCCGAACTCCTCCGCGAGGGCGCGAGGAATCGGGTGTGCGGGGCACCGCAAGCCGATGACCCCCTCGCGCGTCACGGGGGGAGGGGGAGCCTCGGGCTTCGCGGGCAGCAGGAGGGTGAGGGGTCCGGGTAGGAAGGTCTTCCAGAGCCGCCGGCCCGGTCCGGTGAGGTGGGCGAGGCGATCCGCCTCCTCCTGTCCCGCCACGACGAGGGAGACGGGCGCGCTCTCCGGGCGCCCCTTCGCCCGGTAGAGACGGCGCACGGCCGCCTCATCGTAGGGGTCCGCCCCCAGGCCGTAGAGCGTGTCGGTGGGGTAGACCACGAGGGAACCTCCTTTCAGCAGTTCCACGGCCTCGGTCAGGTCCTTTTCGGGAAGGACCCAGTTCCCCCCGACGCGGTGCGCCTTCACGATCCGAGGGCCCGCCGTCATCCCCCGTACCCCTCGAGGGTGCCCAGGGCCCAGGCGAGGTGTTGTGGTGCCTCCCCTTGGACGGGCGCGCCGTGGCCGGGGTAGAGGTCGCTGACCTCCAGGTCGTTGAGTCGCTTCACGGAGGCGAGGAGCTGGTCGAAGTTCCCCGTCTCGAAGTCCCAGCGGCCCACGCCCCCGTAGGGGAACACGGTGTCCCCTGTGAAGAGGGACCCGTCGTCCCCGAGGAGACAGATGCTTCCCACGGTGTGGCCGGGGGTGGAGAGCACCTCCAGGGTGCTGTCCCCCAAGTCGAGCTTGTCGCCGTATTCGATGACCTGCACCGCGAGGGGGCCGAGGGCGCCCCCGAAGAAGGCCGCCCCCGTGCTGCCGATGTCCCCCTGGACGAGGGGTGGGGCATCGTCCACCGAAACACGCGGCCGAACACCGTAGCGAGCTGCGAGGTCGCCCGCTCCCCCCACGTGGTCGAAGTGCCGGTGGGTCAGAACCAGGTGCCGAAGGGCCTTCCCCCCCAGGCGCGCTTCGATCTCCCCTGCCACGAGATCCACGCGACGACCCGTCCCCGCGTCCACCAGGAGGGCCTCCTCCCCCAGCACAAGGTAGACGTTCACGTCGAAGGACGTATCGACGATTCTGTGGATCTCCACCGAAACGAACCTCGATGCGGCGGGTCTAGTCCCGAATGCCCGGTTCCGTGATGGTGAAGATCGCCTCGGCCTCGGGCAGGCTGGGCGAGTCGATGAGCCGGGCGATTCGGCGCTCCCCCTTGCTCTTGCGCAGGTAGATGCGGAAGGTCGAGGCGTGGGCAACCACGTGGCCCCCGATGGGACGCGTCGGGTCGCCGAAGAACGCGTCGGGCTTCGCCTGGACTTGGTTGGTCACGAGGATGGCCGCGTTGTTGACGTCGCCGAAGCGCATGAGGTCGTGGATGTGGCGGTTCAGGAGTTGCTGCCGCTCGGCCAGCATGCCTCGCCCTATGTACTCGGCCCGGAAGTGGGAGGTCATGGAGTCCACGACGAAGAGTCGGATGCGGTTCATCTTGGCGAGGTCGTTGGCCTTCTCCACGAGGAGCATCTGGTGGTGGGAGTTGAAGGCCCGGGCCACGTGGATCTTCTGGAGGACCGCCTCGGGGTCGAGATCGATGTCCAGGGACATCTGAACGATGCGCTCGGGTCGGAAGGTGGATTCCGTATCGATCCAGACGGTCTCGCCCCCCAGGCCGCCCTCCTCCTCGGGGCGGATGACGTTCACGGCGAGCTGGTGGCCTAGCTGCGTGTTGTGGAAAAAAACCGGCACAGTTCCGCCGACGAAAGCATGGCCGTCCGGGACTACGAGGTCGTACACCCAGTCCTCGTGCGGCACGACCTGCACTGAGACAATCCTGTCCCAGACAAGACCTTGAATGTTGCGGACCTGTGGGAAAGCCTCCTCGAGAATCCGCATACGGGCGGCAATCTCGTCGAGCAGCGCCATTCCAATGGCTTGTCGGCGTTCTACATCCTTGGGGAGTCCGCGGTGCAGGTAGTTGTTGACACCTTGCTTGGACAGGCCAAGGGCGGTCGAGAGCTGGGCAAACGGGAAGGGCAACAGATTCACCAATTCGCGGAATTCCTCCCTTGTGAGGGACTCCACTCGTTCCGCAAGGTCGCGAGCTCGGGAGAGCCGCTCGTATCCGGCAAGGAATTCGCTCGCAATGCGGCAGAAGGTCAACTCGTTGATGGTCTCTTCTCCGCCGTTTCTTCGCGTCAGCACTTGGTGGAATCTCTCCCTACCGTTCGCGACCCGCCCGACGGCCTTGGCGCGGCGACCGGTGTTGCCCCCAAGCGCCCTTCGATAAACGGTGGCCAGATATTGGGGAATCCGCGTCGGATAGCCGTACGCCGAGTTGCGAGTTCGAGTCATCGGCAGACGCTTGGTTAGCATCGGTAGCTCTAGGTGATCTCGGTCAAACCCGACGACGTGAATGACGTAGTAGACTGTGCCCTTTGCCGTCCTCGTGCGGACCGTTACGCGAACGCCCAAGCGAGCGAACAGATAGACAAGATCGCGCGTCAGCACCTTGCTCTTAGTTGTGGCGTTGATGGTGCCGTCAACTGAGCCGTCCCCGTCGATGTAACCCGCCAAGAAGTGCCGAACCGCGCTTTCCGGCGCCGCCAGTACCTCTGCGGGCACGAATCTATCCGCCGATCCCGTCTCGGCTAGCTTGCCGAGGAACTCTCCAGTTGACTTGCGGAGGAGGACGGTCCTCACATGGGGTCGACGGGAATCCGCACGGACCGTTGGAGAATAGTCGAAACGCCGCTCAACGTACGAACGAACCCATCCGATGATTCGGTCGTCTGCATTTGTGAGCGATAGGACCCGCTTACCGGAGCCTTCGGCCACGAACAAGCCAAGGAAGTATGCATCCTCGTCCGGGAGGACGACCTCGCCTTTGGGCACGGACTTGGGGCCCGCGACGGGATCGCCAGGCTCCAGCTCGGCGGCGGGAACCCACTGGACCCCGTGCTCTGTTACCGTCAAGAAGCGGTGCGCGCCAGTAACTGCGTACTCAGCGCCGCGAGACGTGTGAACACGATAGATCGCGTCAGCCCATTCTCTGTACAACGCTGAAGCCTGGGTTAGACCATAGCCATCCGCGGGAAGACCGAGAACTTGAATCGGCACGTCTCGAACCACAAACCCCTCCTCGAACGGCTCCTCTCCGAGCTCGCGGGCATATCTCTCGTAAGCCTCTGCAATAGGTTCCAGGTGAGGAGTGGATTCATTGAGATAGAACAGCGGGGTATCGCCGCCAGCGCACTTTCCCGACCCGTAAGCACCGAAGGTCTCGGTGATGGCCTGCGTCTCCACCCCGCCCCCCAGGAGGGAGTCGAGACCCTTCGAGCCCGTCGTGAGCTTGCTGACGGACTTCCGTCGTTCGAGGATCACATCGCCCGTCTCGAAGCCGCCGATGTCGACAGCCTCCCGGGCGGCGAGAATGATCTTCTGCGCAACCGTGTTGCCGATCTCGGCCACGTCGGCCAAGCTCTGAGGCGAGGCGACGGCCAACGCCATGAGATCGTTGTAGCCAGCCTCCTTGAGCTTGTCGGCGGTGGCGGGACCGACGCCTGGCAACTCCTCAACCGTCTTTGAGGCCATAACAACCGCTCTGGTTTCAAGCAAGGTCGGAACTGATATAAGGATATTCGAGGGGGATGGGTGAAACTACCCGCGGCGGGCTCTAGGCACAGGCTCAAGACCACCGTAAACCATAGGGAGGCTGCCGTGCCAGGCCTGCCGCGTGTCAGCTTTGATCGAATCGCCCACTGCTACGACGAAACACGAACCCTCCCCGCCCCTCAGATGGACGCGATCATGGACGCCCTCGTCGACGCCCTCTCCGCCTGCGACCGGGTCTTGGAGGTGGGTGTCGGAACGGGACGCTTCGGGGTCCCCCTCCAGCAGCGGGGCATCCGCCTCGTCGGTCTGGACATCGCCCCTGGCATGATCGCGAGGGGCCGGGAGAAGGGACTGCGCGACGTCCTCCTGGGGGACGCCCTGACCCTTCCCTTCCGGAACGCCGCCTTCGACGCGGCCCTCTCCGTCCACGTCCTCCACCTTCTGCCCGATTGGAGGGTCGCCTTGGCGGAGTTCGCCCGGGTCGCCCGAGACAGCTACTACACCGTGGCCACCACCTGGAAGAACGGGCGCTCGCCTCACCGCGTCTACTGGGACTTCATCCAGGCATCGGGGTACGGGCGCCCGCGACAGGGCGTGTTCGAGCGGGACCTGCCGGACCACGTGCCCCCGCGGGAGCGAACGCCCATCGGGACCTTCTCTGAGGAACGGGAGGCGACGGACGCCCTGGACGCCTTGGCGAACCGCGTCTACTCGGGCCAGTGGAACATACCGGAGGATTTCCATCGGGAGGCGGTCCGGGCTGCCCGCAGAGCATTCCCCGAGGGAACACTGCACTTCGAGAAGACCGTCGACCTGCTTCGTTGGGACGCCCGCGACCTCAGGTCCCGCTGAGCTCTTTGGCGACGGACGGGGGCAGGCCGGCGAAGGCGCGGAGGGCCTCCACCTCCATGAAGTGGAGCGGCCCGGGAAGGACGAGGACGTGGAGGGGCGGGCCCGGGTCGGCCCGCAGCAGGCGCTCCACGCGGTCGGCGAGAAGGGTGGGCCGGGATGACCCCAGGGCCCCCGCAACGCAGGCCACCGTCTCGGGGCCCACGACGCCACGAGAGAGGCGGTCCTCCATCGCCAACAGGTACGCCAGCCCGTCCCGCGGCGTCATCAGCCGCTCCTCCTTCAAGTCCAAGAGGGCCAGGGTGTGCAACCCGGCGTCCCGGTTGGCCGCCAGGACTTCGTACGGGCTGGTGGGGGCGAAGCCCTCCTCCCGCAGGGGAAGGGTGGTCGTGCGGCCAAACTTGTAGTGCTGGAGGCCCAAAGCGCCGGCGGCGGCCGTCAGGGCGGAAACCCCCGTCACGACACGGGTGGCGATGCCGAGGCGATGGGCTCGCAGGCGCAGGTCCACATGGGTCGTGGCGGCCATGGAATCCCCCGCCGTCAGCAGGCCAACCTTCCCCTCCTTTGCGGCCTCCAGAATCGTCCGTCCGTCCTCCACCTCGTCCCGTCCGAGCACCTGGATGGGCTTACGGAAGACCGCCTCCAGCCGTGGGACCTTGGCCCCCGTCAAGCGCGAGGTGTAGAACTCGGCGAACAGCGTGCTGCAGGAGCGGGCCTCCTCCCGGGCCCGCAGCGTGAGGTCCCGGTCGTCGTGGAGGCCCAGCCCGATGAACACGAGTTCGCCCATGGAAGCCCCTAGAACAGGCTCTGAATGAACCAGATCGCCCCGAAGGTCACTACGCCGATCATCGCCATGCGCAGTCCCTTCAACCAGGCGGGCCGGCCTGCGAGCCGCCCCAGATAGGTGCCGACCACGAACAGGACCGCCATGGCGACGGCGACGGAGAAGAAGGCGGTGGGGACCCCCGCGATGGTCAGGGAGGAGGCGAGGAGAAAGGGGGCCGCCGTGAGCAGGAAGACAGCCAGGGGCGCCACGACGTTGACCCCGACCACGAAGTAGCGGGAGACGTCCAAGGCGCGGGTCGCGTCCGTCCCCGAGAGCTTCGTCAACATGGCTCGCTCCAGCTCGCGGAGCCGGATCTCCGCCTCCACCTTCTCGGCCTCGTAGACGCTCGTCCCCGTGGAGATGCCGAGGGCAAGACTGGCGGCGAACATCGTGCCTACCACGGTCCCCACGCTGCCCCCGGGCACCAGGGCCGCCGCGACGACGATGCCCATGGAGACGAAGGTGGAATCGAAGACCGTGTTGATGAAGTAGCGACGGAAGGCCTGTGCGAGCAGGGCCTTCCAAGAAGTTCGGAGGACTCCCGCCACGGCTTCTCCGGACGGCCAAGCAGGTAGCAGCGTATAAGGCTTTATCCGGGGACGCCCGGAATCGGCCTACGCGAATCCTTAGGTCGACCGCCACCATCCTGGGGACGTTGACGTCCCTGGTCGCCGTCGTGCCCCGGGAGGAGGGCGAGGCCGCACGCCGGAGGCTTGACGAGGCGGGCGTGCTGCGTCGGGACCGCAGGATTGCCGCGCGGGACGGCGAGCTGCTGATTCCCCTCAGCGGGGAGGTTTCCCTCGGGTACCCCCTCGAGCGCCACGATCTCCCGGTCCGCGAGACGCGCCCTCGCACCTACCGTGACGTGGTTCGCGTGCCGGAGGACCTTCGGTCGCTGCTGCCACGCTCCTTCGACGTGCTCGGGCACGTGGTCATCCTCCGTCTGGCCGAGGAACTCCGCCCCTTTGAGGCCGCGATCGGCGCCGGGTTCCTCCAGGTGCACCGTGGCGCGCAGACCGTCGCCGTGGACCAGGGGGTGCGGGGCCCCTTCCGGCGACGCACGCTCCGGGTCATCGCGGGGAAGGCAGGGACCCGGACCCTCCACCGCGAGTACGGCTTGAGCCTGGCCCTGGACCCGGCCGAGGTCCACTTCTCCCCGCGCATGGCCTCCGAGCGACGGCGCGTCGCCGGGTTGATCCGGGACGGGGAGGTGGTGGTGGACGCCTTCAGCGGCGTGGGTCCCTTCGCCCTCCATGCGGCCCGGGCGGGGGCAGGCCGCGTCTACGCCGTGGACGCGAATCCGCGGGCCGTGGCGTTCCTACGGGAGAACATCCGCCGAAATCGGGCGGAGGCGGTCCTTCCGCTAGAGGGCCCCATCGAGGAGGTTCTCCCCCAGCTCGAGCCCGCGGACCGCTTCATTCTCGACTATCCGTGGGACCCCCTCCCCTACGTGCCCCTCGCGGCCCACGCCCTCAAGGACACCGGGGTGCTCCACTACTACGAGATCCTCGACCGGACGGAGCGGGAGGAACGAATCGAAGCGCTCCGGGACGGCGTGCCCGCTGACCGAAGCCTGCGGGTGGAGGGTATCCGTGAGGTCCGTGGGTACTCGCCTACCCAGGTCCACTTCGCCTTTGATCTCCGGATCGGGAGGGCGTGACCCCCGACTGTCCCTGGTAGGTGCCGGAACTCTCCGCGTACGTGGCCTCCGGCCGCGTGCGGACCTCGTGGAAGGTAAGCTGCGCGAAGGTGTCTCCCACGGCAATCTCAAGCGTCCGTTCCGAGGCGTTGAAGGCCGAGAGGGTCAGCGTGCCCTCAAATCCGGCGTCCACTTTCCCAAATGCAGGGAGGACCCCTCGCCGGGCCCAGGTCGTGCGGAGCCAGAGATCGCCAACCAGCCGCGGGCCCAGAAGAACGGCCTCATCCGTACTGACCAAGAAATGCGTCTTGGGGGGGATCTTGAGGGATCCCTTGGTCTTCGAGGTCTCCGTGTCGGGGAGGGCGAGTTCGGCCACCGTGAGATCGTAGCCGTTGGGCGTCAGGTTCTCCTCCCGGAACCCCTTGATCTGAAGTTTGCCGTCCATCATCCAGACCCGGACGTCGGCGTCGGAGAGCTGCAAGGTAACCGGCCTTTTACCGTCCCCAGGATTAAGCCCTTACCGGTGGGCGCCGACTTCAGGGAGGGGAGCCTGCCTCCTCCAAAGAAGCCTTTAAGCAAGCCCTACCCGTAGTGCGGGTGGGTGAGGGTGTGGAGTTCCAGCTCTCTGAGGAGCAGAAACTGATTCGGGAGACCGCCCGCGCGTTTGTCGACAAGGAGGTCATCCCGCATGTGAAGGAGTGGGAGGAGAAGGGGGAGATTCCACGGACCGTCACGAAGAAGATGGCGAAACTCGGCTTCTTCGGCATCCCCATCCCCGAGAAGTATGGTGGCGCCGGCCTCGATTACGTGAGCTTCGCCCTCGTCGTGGAGGAGATCGCCCGCGGGTGCAACTCCCTCCGGACGACCCTCTCCGTCCAGACCTCCCTCACGGGCACGACCCTTCTGGCCTTCGGGAGCGAGGCGCAGAAGGAGTCCATCCTTGCCCCCTTGACGCGGGGGGAGTTCCTCGGCGCGTGGGCCCTCACGGAGCCCGACGCTGGGTCCGACGCGGCGAACCTCCGGACCACCGCGAAACGGGAGGGAGACGAGTGGGTCCTCAACGGCGCCAAGCGGTTCATCAGCAACGGCAACGTGGCCGAGTACGTCGTCGTCTTCGCGCGGGAGCCTGGCACGAGTCGCCATGAGGGGATCTCCACCTTCCTAGTCAAACAGGGCACGCCAGGCTTCCAAGTCACCAACGTGGAGACGAACACGAAGCTCGGCCTCCGTGCCTCCCCCACCGCGGACCTCGCGTTCGACGACTGTCGCATCCCGGCGGACCACCTCATCGGAGAGGAAGGGAAGGGGTGGGAGACGGCCATGTACGTCCTCAACCACGGGCGACTCGGTGTGGCCGCGGGGGCCGTCGGCATTGGGCAGGCCTGCTTGGAACTGAGCATTCAACACGCGCAGGAGCGGCACGCCTTCGACCGGCCCATCGGCGCCTTCCAGCTGGTGCGGGAGATGATTGCAGAGATGGCCGTGGAGGTCGAGGCGGCGCGACTCCTCTATCTGAAGGCGGCGTGGCTCCGGGACCAGGGCCAAGACAACCGCCTTGCCGTCAGCCTCGCGAAGCTCTTCGGGGCCCAGATGGCCGTCCGATGCGCCGACCGGGCCGTTCAGATCTACGGGGGCTACGGCTTCTCCGGGGAGTACCCGGTGGAGCGCCACTTTCGGGACGCGAAAATCCTCGGGATCTACGAGGGCACGAACGAGATTCAGAAGATGGTCATCGCCCACGAGCTGCTGGGAGAGCTGCGGAAGGCCCAGGCTTAGGGAATTTTCAGCTTTAGAGGCTCACCTCCCCCCGTGTGTCTTTTCGAGGCTAGGCGATGGTCGAATGGGCCAGGTGACGGCCGTAAGCCCTCTCCTGTTCTAGACCCCCGACTTCTGTCTCATCCGTAGATCGGGAGCATCCGTTGACTGCGGCAGAATCTGCCGCCCCAATCCCTATTTTCGAGTGCGTACCGGTACATCGTCACAAGCGTCACATCCGTCACACTCCAATCTTCACTGGGGACTCGGCTTAGGGATGTGTCGATGAGGAACCGACCAGGCAGCTCTACTTGAACGTACAGATCCTCTACTAGGCTAGAGATTGGTTCTTCTGAGGTAGTTAAGGTCCTCCTTGTCGGCTTGACTCATGCCTCTTCTGACGGCCCATCCCTGTAGAAACTTTGGCGCCTTGAGGTCTCGAAAGATCATTTCTCCTTTTGTTAAGATGAGTGTTCCCCGGGAAACCTCGCTGTAAGTATTCTCCCAATAGCTCCCTACCGCGAAGGGTTCATCACCTCCAAGTAGCTCTATTCGTAACCTCTCAGGAGGCGATTGGGTGTATTGCCACGTAGACATCCAAGGCTTCCCCCCGAATCTCCATTCCCGCTCGAATACGATCGTCGTCTTGAAGGTCAGGTCCTTGTATGCCGCCTCACCTTCTTCGCTTACAATCCTCTGGGAGAGGATATCGGGATGGATCGCAGTCGCTTCGTCGCGGTGCATATGGAGAACTCTCCAAACTTTGTCTATCGGGGCGGGGAAAATGCCTTTCATGGTGATCTTTGCCATAGATAGTCAGTTGCTAACATGCCAGCAGAAAAGAACCTTTTGCTATCTCCATCGACGTTCCAACATGGAAATGACGCGAAGGCGGGGTTAGATGGATACCTGTCCAAGGTGGTCAGCGGATCCGGTTAGGGGTTGGGGAAAGGAACGACAATTCCCACCTCCTTCAGTCCTCCGGCTGGGACCCCTTTTCCAGAACTCTCAGGATATTCTGGCGGCAGGGATGATCCAGGGCACGGATAACGTCACTGCCGGACACGAGAGGGAAGCGGTCAAAGGGTTGAAATGCGTTTCCGGCAAGATAATTTCCCCTCGGGTTTTCACGGCCCCAACCCCACCTCACCCGCATTAGGAGGGGAGTTGGTCATGTTCAATGGTATTAGTTGGCGTGGGTCGGCCTAACGGAGAACGCTTATGGATCGACTCGCAGGCAACTTCCAAGGAAAAGGAGGGAGTTGAATACAAGGGGCCAGGTGACGGCCGTAAGCCCCCTTATGGTTATGTTTGGGCCGTTCTCTAGGTAAGGTTGATGAACTCCGCTTATTCGTCGTTGAGTCCCGCGCCATGCCCTGTCAAGGCATTTATAGGCATGAGGAATTCAGGGCCCTCATGGGGGAGGATAAGGGGCTTCTGCAAGTGGGTGGCCTAACGGCATTGCCCGCGGGTGTCCTATGGGTATTCGCTGCGATCCTTTTTGCTGTCCTTGATATCGCTCTCACCGCCGAGGAGACGCTCATCAATATCCAAGAGACCGGGAACGCCTTCGTAGTCGGAAGCATGGTGTCTCTCATCGCCATGCTCCTAACGGTGCTCCTCTTCCTTGCGTTGCGCAAGGTGACGAAGAACGCGGGGCCGACAAGGGCCTTGCTGGGAGCGGGACTGGGCGTGTCGGGGGCCCTGAGTTTCGTGGCCAATTCGGCGATAGTGGTAACCGCGTTTCCCGCCTTGGCGGACCTCCACGCCGTTGCGCCGCCCGCCGAGCAGACGATGATTGTCTACGCGGCCGAGGTCGTGGAACAGATCCACCACGCCTTCCAGTTCCTCGGATACCTCTTGATCGGCCTCGCTTTCATCTCCTTCGGCTGGGCGCTGCTGGCACGCCGTGACATCGCGAAGGGCTATGGCTGGGCGGGGGTGGTCCTCGGTGCGCTTGTTGCCCTACACGGGCTGGTGGCCTTCTCGGGCTTTCCCTTTGCCCTGACCCTCGGCGGCTTCGCGGGGCTGGGCGTCCTCTTCCTCCTGTTCGGGTGGAAGGCATACAGGATGTCGAGGACGGCGTAGGCCAGATGCCCTCGCGCTAACAGACCGCAAACGTCAAGGCGTGTCACGCCATGCCGGTCCCCGGGGGAGTCTCATGGCACGTTGGACGATAGGGCCGGGAATTGGCGTTTTGGTCGCCGGCATGATCACAATCGGCCTGTCACTGTATTTCGGTTTCGCTGTCCCTTTCGAGCTACTGATCATCGGGGGCGTAATCGCCGTTGCGGGCCTCGTGTTGCTCGGTGTAGGGGGGGCTTTGAGATTCGTTGCGGCTCTCCTCTTGGGCGTCGGTATCCTTGGCATCGCTCTTGTGGTAGGGAGCAGACTCGTAGGAGGCGGCATGGCGAGCAACCTGACTGGGTATGTCATCTTTTGGGGACTTCTATGGGGAGTGCCCTCGCTCGCACTCGGGCTCATCTTATTGGCCGTGTCGTTCATCCCCGGGCCGACCACTCCGGGCGCCGAGGCAGAGTAGAGGCCAGCCCTCGACAGCCTAGCCTTCCGCTGCCGCATCGTCCCATCCCCTTCTCGGACAAAAATCGAGGATTCCCTCCAACCTCCTGGACGAACGCGCCTCTGGAAAGAAGGGATCTCACGCCTAAGGACTCTCTGCGCGAACGCTTTGCGTTAATCAGAATTGGCAGACCCCTCCGCGTCCGGACCCGTAAGAGAAATCGATCGCAATCAAGAGGCTGCGTGGTACGGTGAAGGGTCCATTTGATTCGTGTGGCTAGATTCGATCACCGAACGGCCAGCTTACCGAGGCGGACGGATGATCCCTGGTCAGGCGGAAGTTGAAGCTGGGGAGCCTAAGGGGAAGTTATCTTGCCGGAAATCCTTTTTAATCCTTCAGTAGATTGCGCCTCGTGTCAAATGGTGACACTATACGGGCTTTAGCTCATCCCTACCGTCAGGAAATCTTAGCCGTCCTTGAAAGCGGGCGGACAACGTACTCTGATCTATTTGACCGTCTTGAACCGAGGGGGGGCGAACGAGGTCGATTCAACTATCATCTTAGGTCACTTCGGAGTGGGGACCTAGTCCGGATTACGGATGGTTTGTATCGACTTAGTCCTAGAGGAGAGGCAGCTCTCGTCTTCCTAAAGGAGGTCTCCGATCACCGCGATTTGCGATACCAACCGAAGCAGACGGCTCGGCGGCAACTGGGAAAGGCTGTGAGAGTCGGCGACACGTTGAGGTCGCCCATGAGGTCAGTTACGGCCTTCAGACACAGAACCATTGGACGGGCAGGCGCCCTCACGCCGTTAGGCACAATTTCCATTGTCGCCGCCATTGTTTGGTTCTTTTTAGCGGTGGCGACGTCGTTTGGCGGATTCGGAAGCTTCTACAGTTCGCCCTTCCCCATTGCTCTTAGGCTGATGTTCTATGGACTCATCGGGGGACCGATTCTAGCTTTGGCTGGGGGCATTTTGCTCACAGTTTCGCAACGACGCCACACACCAGGAGAGTGGGTCGGTTTGGCCTTCATTGTAAGCGGGCTTGGCTGGGGCTTCTTTGTCCCTGGATATGTCATTTGGACTTGGAGCTCCTTGGCGGCTGTTCCGGGGTTGGTGGCCTCACTCGTCCTCATCTGTGCAGGCGTTGGTATTTTCGCATGGGAACAGCGATATATGCCGCGTGCGGGCGTGTCTTAGATGTCCAAAGCCGACGTCTCCGTAGGGGAGGACACGAGCGTCTTGTGGCTTGGTGGCTTGAGCGGTTTGTTGGCGGGAATTGCGCTCATTCTATTCCCCGTTGGAATAGCATTAACCGGTGGCGCTGGGAGCACCGAGTTCCTCCTTATGAAAATCCAGGAGTTTGGGAGGGTCTACCTGATCGTTCCCGGTCTAGGCTGGTCGCTTTCCTTCTCTCGGTCCCCCTATTCCTTGCGCTCCCTCGAACCTCAAGGATGGGGGGCCCCGCGGCCGC
>JBHIDH010000012.1:0-37934 GCA_046759985.1 Thermoplasmata archaeon | reverse complement strand
CTTCTGGCTCCTTCCCCAGTTCCTAGACGTGAACATCCAAACCCGGGTGGAAGAAGGACGGACTCGGGTAGAAGTGACGCCTAGCCGTACATGGAAGACGGCCGGGACCCCTCCGGCTGCTTGACCTCCAGGGCCCGCCGGTTGATGGACTTCAGCTGCCTCTCGATGCGGCCCGCCTCCTCGTACAGGGGCTGCGTGTCGAGCCCCATCCTCAGAAGCACCTTGTCCATCGTCTCGATGACCCGGGCGGCCGCGCGCGCGTCGGGGAAGTCCGGGTGCGCCTCGGAGAGGACGCTGATGACGTCGAAGCCCCGCTTCCGTCCCTCGTTGAGCAGCACCCCGGCGACGCCTGTAATCACGCCCTCCTCGAAGATTGGAACCTCGCTTTCCCGGAGCATGGTGGTCGTCATGGGGGTGCTTCCGATGCCGTACACGGCCACCTCCTCCTGGGCCCCTTCCTCCCGGTCCACGATGAGGCCCTCGGGACAGACGAGGAGGGAGCATTCCTTCTCCTGGGCCCAGTCGAGGACGGCCTCCGCGATGTCCTTGATCATGGACGCGGCGGGCTGGAACTCCGAGATGAAGATGACGACCTTCCCGTCCTCCTGGCCCCCGGCGTAGATGCGGACGGGGGGAAGGGGGACGCCGCCCTTGACGAGAGCCAC
Source organism: Thermoplasmata archaeon (assembly GCA_046759985.1). Classification (GTDB taxonomy): domain Archaea; phylum Thermoplasmatota; class Thermoplasmata; order RBG-16-68-12; family JAJISG01; genus JAJISK01. The sequence continues at coordinate 37,269 of JBHIDH010000012.1, read as the reverse complement.
GGTGGGGAAGTGGGGCGAGTCCACGACGCCCACTTGTTCCAGATCGAGGAGCTCGACGAGGTAGTTGGCCACGATGGAGCTCACGAGTCCCACGCTGGGGAAGCCGTCGATCAGGACGGAGCCGCGGAGGTCCAGCTCCTTGAGCAGGTGAATGTGCACCCCATCCATCCGCCGGGGTATCCGGCCACCCCGTATTAAAAGATGGAGGCCCCCTTCTCCGCCCGTCTCCGAGGCCAATGCTTATTCCCCGTGCTCCCATGGAAACCTCGTGGCGGACCGGCCTTTCATCGTCCTGAACATGGCGTCTACCGTGGACGGGAAGATTGGCCTTCCGGGAGGAAGGCCCTTGAAGCTCTCCACCGAGGAGGACTTCGCACGGGTCCACCGTCTCCGCGCGGAGGCCCAGGCCGTGGTTGTGGGCATCGAGACGGTGCTGACGGACGACCCCAAGCTCACCGTGAAGGAGGCGTACGTTCCCGGGGCCCCGAGCCCCCTCCGGGTCGTCCTGGACTCCGCAGGCCGTGTGCCGAAGGGGGCCGCGGTGCTGGACGGGTCGGCCCCGACCCTGATTGCCACGGCCGAGGACACCTCGAAGGACTTTCGGCCGGCCGAGGTCCTCCGATGCGGCGAGGGACGCGTCGACCTCCCTCGCCTGGTCGAGCATCTCGCGGGCCGAGGGGTCCGACGGATTCTCGTCGAGGGAGGCGGCACCGTGGCCTGGTCCTTCCTGCGCGCGGGCCTTGTGGACCGCTTCCACGTCTACGTCGCGCCCCGGGTCATGGGGGACGAGCGCGCGCCGAGCCTCCTGGCGGGAAACACCGTCCGGAGGAGGGAGGACCTGCCGACACTCCGTCTGCGGGAGGTAACGACACTGGGGGAGGGACTCTTGGTGACCTACGAACCGGTGCGGGACGAGGCCGGCCAGGCGAGGAGGGCCCATGGAGGATAGGTCCCGGTTTCTCTGTGACCACATGCTCGGGACCCTCGCTCGGTGGCTCCGCCTGTTGGGGTACGACACCGCCTACCCCGGGGCCCGGGAGGACGCCGAGCTCCTGAGCACGGCGGAGGGCGAGGGGCGCGTGCTCCTGACCCGGGACAAAGACCTCGCCGGCAGGAGCGGTGCGCGGGGGCTTTACGTGGCGAGCGATGACCTGGATGAGCAGATCAGGCAGGTCCTGACCGAACTCCGCCCCCGGGCGAAAGATCCGATGAGCCGGTGCGCCGTCTGCAACGGCGTCCTGCACGAGGCGACCCGGGAGGCGGCCCGAGGGGCGGTGCCGGAAGGGGTATGGCGGAGGCAAGAGCAGTTCTGGCGCTGCACCGCTTGCGGCCAGTACTACTGGCGCGGGACCCACTGGGAGCATATGCGGCCCAGGCTTGACGGGTACGTCGCCCTTCTCGAGGGGGAGCGCGAGGGCCCTCCCCCCCCGTCTGAGAGACCCGCAGCTCGCGGCCCGTCCAAAGCCTAATAAGGCGGCCCTGGATGGCCTGAAAGGTCGCTCGGATGGAGGGGTTGCTGGTCCTCGAGGACGGACAGGTCCTGAGGGGACCCGCCTTTGGTGCCGAGGCCACCGTTTTCGGGGAGCTCGTCTTCAACACGAACATGACCGGCTACTGCGAGGCCCTCACCGATCCCTCCTACCAGGGCCAGATCCTCCTGATGACCTACCCCCTCATCGGGAACTACGGCGTGGACCCCCAGACTCTCGAATCCGACCGGATCCAGGTCACCGGCTTCGTCATCCGGGAGCTGTGGCGCGGCCCCACCCATCCCCGTTCCCAAACGGGCGTCGACGCCTTCCTTCGGGACGAGGGAATTCCCGGCATCGAAGGCGTGGACACCCGGCACCTCACCATCACGACGAGGGTCCACGGCACCCTGCGGGCGGCCCTTTCCACCGAGGGGGCGGAGGCGCCCGCCCTCCTGGAGGAGGTCCGAGCGCGGCCCTACCCCGACACCCACAATCTTGTGGGTAGGGTGAGCTGCGAAGGACCCGTCCGGCACGAAGGACGCAAGGACCGTCGCTTCGTCGTCCTTGACTGTGGGGTGAAGGGGAGCATCATCGTCCACTTGCTCCCACACGGCGAGGTCGTGCAGGTGCCCTACGACACCTCCCCCGAGGACATCCGAGGCCTGGAACCCGACGGCCTGGTGGTCTCCAACGGGCCCGGCAACCCCGCCCATCCCGTACTGACGGCGACCGTGGTGCCGGCCCTACGAGAGCTGGCGCAGGAGATGCCGGTCCTCGGCATCTGTCTGGGCCATCAGCTCCTGGGCCTGGCCTTTGGAGCCGAGACCTACAAGCTGAAGTTCGGCCATCGCGGGGGCAACCAGCCGGTTCGGGATTTAGAGCGAGGCCGGGTTCTGGTCACCTCCCAGAATCACGGTTTTTCCGTGCGGGCGGAGAGCCTAGGGGACGACCTGGAGGTCACCCACCTCAACCTGAACGACGGGACGGTGGAGGGGTTTCGGCACCGGGACCTCCCCGTGCTCTCCGTCCAGTATCACCCGGAGGCCAGTCCGGGACCCCACGACAGCCGTTACATCTTCCGCGATTTCACGAAGGAGGTCGAAGCGTTTGGGGGATTCCCCGGGGGGTGAACGCCGCGCCTAGGGAGGCGGGTCTGAAGAAGGTCATGGTCATCGGTTCCGGCCCGGTGGTGATCGGACAGGCGGCCGAAATTCCCTCAGGCGTCTGAGGGGACGGCAATTCGACTATTCCGGGAGCCAGGCCTGTCGTGCCCTACGAGAGGAGGCCATCGAGGTCGTCCTGGTCAACTCCAACCCGGCCACCATCATGACGGACCCCGACATGGCGGACGCCGTCTACCTGGAGCCCCTGGAGGTGGACTTCCTCGAACGGATCCTCGCGAGGGAGCGGCCGCAGGCGCTCCTGGCCGGCATGGGGGGCCAGACCGCCCTCAACGTCGCCTCCGAACTGGCCGAGCGGGGCGTCCTGAAACGGTTCGGGGTCGATCTCCTCGGCACGACGTTGGCCGCCATCGAGGCCTCCGAGAACCGGCAGGCCTTCGCCGCGCTCATGGAACGGATCGGGGAGCCCATCCCCCGGAGCTTCTCGTGTGAGAGCCTGGAGGAGGCGCGTCGGGCCGTGGAGGAGCTGGGCGGCCTTCCGGTGATCATCCGTCCCGCCTACACCCTCGGGGGGACGGGCAGCGGCATCGCGTCCTCCGCCGACGAGCTGGAGCGAATCGTCTCCATCGGCCTCGCCTACTCCCGGATCCGCCAGGTCCTGGTCGAGGAGTGCGTCCTCGGGTGGAAGGAGTACGAGTACGAGGTCATGCGAGACGGGGCGGACAACTGCATCACCATCTGCTCCATGGAGAACCTGGACCCCATGGGGGTCCACACGGGGGAGAGCATCGTCGTGGCCCCCGCCCAGACGCTCCGGGATCGGGACCATCAGGCCCTCCGCAGCGCCGCCCTCCGCATCATCCGGGCCTTGGGCATCGCAGGCGGCTGCAACATCCAGTTCGCCGTCCACCCGGGGTCTTACGAATACCGGGTCATCGAGGTGAACCCCCGGGTGTCCCGCTCCTCCGCCCTCGCTTCCAAGGCCACCGGGTACCCCATCGCCCGCCTGGCCGCGAAGCTCGCCGTGGGCTTCCGCCTGGACGAGATCCCCAACAGCGTGACGCGCAAGACCCGGGCCTCCTTCGAGCCCTCGTTGGACTACGTGGTCACCAAGATCCCCCGCTGGCCTTATGACAAGTTCGCCCAGGCCGATCGGCGGATCGGCACCCAGATGAAGTCCACGGGGGAGGTCATGGCCATCGGGCGGAGCTTCGAAGAGTCGCTTCTCAAGGCGATCCGGTCCCTGGAGGTCGGGAAGGAAGGGCTCGAGCCGGAGGCGTGGTCGGAGGGGGAGCTGGGAGAGGAGCTGGCCCGTCCGACGGACAAGCGGATCTTCGCGATCGCCGAGGCCTTTCGGCGAGGGTGGGACCTGGCGCGCCTGGTCGACCTGACGCGTTGGGATCCCTTCTTCCTGACGCGGATTCGGCGACTGACGGAACTGGAAGCCGAGCTTGGGGCACGTGCCGACAGGTCCCTCATCCGTCGGGCCAAGACGGCGGGCTTCTCGGACCGGTACCTCGCCTCCCTCACGGGGCTGTCCCAGGGGGAGGTGGAGGCGTTGCGAGGCCGCGCCGCCTTCAAGGTGGTGGACACCTGCGCCGGGGAGTTCGAGGCCACCACGCCCTATTTCTACTCCTGTCACGGGGAGGCCACGGAGGCGACCCCCCTGGCCGGACCCAAAGTCCTCATCGTCGGCGCCGGCCCCATCCGCATCTCCCAGGGCATCGAGTTCGACGGTTGCTGCGTGCACGGGGTGATGGCCCTGCGCGAGGAAGGGTACGCCGCCCTTCTCATCAACAACAACCCCGAGACCGTCTCCACGGACTTCGACATCTCCGACCGCCTCTACTTCGAGCCTTTGACCCTGGAGGACGTCCTCAACGTCGTCGAGTTGGAGGAGCCCGAGGGGATCATCCTCCAGTTCGGTGGCCAGACCTCCGTAAACCTGGCAGTCCCCCTTCAGCGCGCGTTGGAGGAGCGCGGACTGCCGAGCCGCATCCTAGGCACGTCATCTGATGCCATGGATGTGGCCGAGGACCGGGCCCGTTTCTCGGCACTCCTCGAGACCCTGGGTATCGACCAGGCTCCCTTTGCCACCGGTTTCACCTTCGAGGCGGTGCGGGAGATTGCCGCCCGCATCGGCTACCCCGTTCTCGTCCGGCCCTCCTACGTGCTGGGCGGCCGGGGCATGGAGATCGTCCACGGGGAGGAGGACCTGGAGCGGTTCATGGCCCGGGCCCACGAGGTATCCCGCGAACATCCCATCCTGGTGGACAAGTTCCTCTCCCACGCCGTGGAGGTCGACGTGGACGCGGTGGCGGACGGGACGGAGGTCTTTATCGGCGGCATCGAGGAGCACATCGAGGAGGCGGGGGTGCACTCCGGAGACGCCGCCTGTGTCCTGCCGCCCCAGACCCTCTCGGAGGTGGTCCTGGCGTCGATTCGGGAGATCACGCGCCGGCTCTGTGACGCCCTGCACATCGTCGGACTCATCAACCTGCAGCTGGCCGTCAAGGACGGGACGGTGTACGTCCTGGAGGCCAACCCCCGGGCGAGCCGCACCGTCCCGTACGTCTCCAAGGCCATCGGCATCCCCCTGGCGAAGGTGGCCACGAAGGTCATGCTCGGACGGACGCTGCGGGAGCTTGGCTACGTGGGGGAGGCGGCCGTGGAGCACGTCGCCGTGAAGGCGCCCGTCTTCCCCTTCCAGAAGATACCGGGCATCGACTGCATCCTGGGTCCGGAGATGAAGTCCACGGGGGAGGTCATCGGCCTGGACGCGGACGTGGGGCGGGCCTACTACAAGGCCATGTTGTCGGCGGGGAATCGCCTTCCCACGGAGGGGGCCGTGTACATGACCGTGCGGGACGAGGACAAGGAACCCATCGCGGACATCGCCGCTCGGTTTGCGGCGCTCGGCCTCCGAATCTACGCCACCCGCGGGACGGGCTCCTACCTTCGCGAGCGCGGCATTCGGGTGGAGACGGTCTACCGCATCAGCGAGGGACGGAGTCCGGATGTCATCGGGCTCATGCGGGGCGGCGAGGTGAACCTGGTCGTGAACACCCCGACGGAGACGCGGGGGGCGCGGCGGGATGGATACATGATGCGTCGCTTGGCCGTGGAGCTGAACATCCCGTTCATCACGACCGTCGAGGCCGCCCGGGCCGCGGCGGAGGCCATCGCGCGGGCGAAGGAGGGCGGATTCACCGCGAAGCCCCTGACGGAGTACGCGCCGCCCCCTGGCAAACCTTAACGGGGGCACGCGGTTCTTCCAGAACCGTGCGCCGATTGCCCGCCATGCCCGCAGGCCTGCTGGCGGTGGGGTTGGCCCCGAAGACCACGGTCGCAATGCTTATTCTGGCCCTCGCGCTCACGGTCGCCCTCCTGGTCCTGTTCCTATGACCGCCGATTCCTCTCCTGCGAAGGTTCTCGTGACCGATCCGCTCCATCAGGATGCCCTGAAGGCCCTGCGACAGGGGTGTGAGGTCACGGTCCGGGAGGTGACTCCGGGGGAGCTGTTGCGTCTGATTGAGGCCTTCGAGGCCCTGATCGTCCGTTCCCGAACGAAGGTGACCCACGACGTTCTGGTCCGAGGCACGCGGCTCCGGGTGGTGGGCCGGGCGGGCGTGGGCGTCGATAACATCGACCTGGAGGCGGCGACAGAACGGGGAGTCGCCGTGGTCAACGCCCCGGCCGGCAGCACCCGGTCCGTCGCCGAACTGGCCGTGGGTCTGATGCTGAGCCTGGCCCGGCACATCCCCGAAGCGGATCGGAGCACGAAGGCCGGGGGGTGGGAGAAGGCGCGTCTCCGGGGCCATGAGCTCGCGGGGAAGGTGCTGGGACTCGTGGGATTGGGGAGGATTGGCCGCCTGGTGGCCCGGATCTGCCGTGGCCTCGATATGGAGGCCCTGGCCTTCGACCCCTACCTGGAACCTGAGATCGCCCGGAAGGCGGGCATCCGGCTGACCACGCTGGAGGAGGTGTTGGAGCGAGGGGATTTCGTGAGCGTCCATGCCGCCCTCACCGAAGAGACCCGCCACATGATTTCCCGGGGGGAGCTGGCGCGTATGAAGCCGACGGCCTACCTGGTCAACGCGGCCCGGGGGGCCATCGTCGACGAGGAGGCCCTGGTCGCGGCCCTCCAGGGCGGCCAGATTGCCGGGGCGGGCCTGGATGTCTACGAGCGAGAGCCGCCGGCGACCAGTCCTCTATTGGCCTTGGAGAACGTCGTCCTCACGCCGCACATCGGCGCTGCGACGGTGGAGGCCCAGCGGCGGACGGGCCTGCTGACGGTCGAACAGGTGATGAAGGCCCTGGCCGGCAAGGAGCCGGAGTATCTGGTGAACCCGGAGGCCCTATCCCTCTGAGGCCTCCCGGCGGGCGGCCTCCAAGAGTTCGATGCCCTCCCTCTTGGCTCGGGCCCGGACGGCCCCCATGATGTCGACGTACGCCTCATATCCCCGCCCGTGGCGTCGAAGGATTCGCCCCAGGGCGCGTTCAAAGGTCTCGTTCTTGTGGAGATCCTCGAGGGCCTCCCGAAGCACCGTCTCCCGGTCCGTCTCGGTCACGCGCCGCCCGTCCCCCGGGGACTACCCCGCTTCCTCGCACACCTTGAGAAAGTTCTGGAAGATTCGGTGCCCGAACTGCGTGTGTTCGACTTCAGGGTGGAACTGGAGCCCGTAGAGGGGGCGGTCCGTCGACTGCATGGCCTGCACGGGGCAGCTGTCAGATCGGGCCAAGGTCCGGAACCCGGCGGGTGCCCGGGTCACCTCGTCGTTGTGGGACTCCCACACCACGAATTGCCGGGGCAGGCCGACGAAGAGGTCCCCCGGGTCCTCCACCGTCACCTCGGTCCGCCCGAATTCGGGGGTCTTCGCGGGACGCGCGGCTCCGCCGAAGTGGAGGGCCATGAACTGGTGGCCGGCGCAAATCCCCAGGATGGGATAGGGCGCGCGCTCCAGATAGTCCGCATTCCGACCCATCTTCGAGGCGTCGAGGCCGACGCGCGGGGCGCCGCCGGAGAGAACCAGGCCGTCCACGGCGAGGTCTTCCACCGGGGTGTCGTTCGGGACAATCTTCGTCTCCACGCCCAAATCGCGGAGGACACGCCATTCGCGGTGGGTCCATTGGCCGCCGTTATCGACCACGTAGACCCGCATGGGATCCTTAGAGGCCATCCCCGATAATAATAGATTCTCATCGACGAAGAGGACACGGGAGAGGTGGGGTCCTGCTCACTCCCATTCGATGGTTCCCGGAGGCTTGTTGGTCACGTCGTAGACCGTCCGGTTGATCCCGCGAACCTCGTTGGTAATCCGGGTGGAGATGCGCCCGAGAACGTCCGCCGGAATGGGGGAATACGAGGCCGTCATGCCATCCGTCGAGGCCACGGCCCGGATGACCACGGTGTGGCCGTACACCCGGACGTCGCCCTCGACCCCCACCGACCGGACGGGCAGGAGGACGGCGAAGTACTGCCAGGGTTGTTCCATGAGTCCCGCCTCGCTCGCCTTCTCGATCTCCTCCTCCACCACGGCGCAGGCCTCCCGAACAAGGCCGATCCGTTCCGGGGTGACCTCCCCCAGCACCCGGATGGCGAGGCCAGGCCCGGGGAAGGGCTGCCGCTCCGCCACCTGGACATCCAGCGCCCGGGCAACCCGACGAACCTCGTCCTTGTAGAGGTCCCGGAGGGGCTCCACCACCTCGAGGGTCATGCCCGAGGGCAGCCCCGCAACGTTGTGGTGGCTCTTGATGCGGTCCCGGAGCTGGCCCCCGCTCTCGATCCAGTCGGGGGCGATGGTACCCTGAATCAGCCACTCGGCCCCGACCTTCCGGGCCTCCTTCTCGAAGAGGCGGACGAAGGTGTTCCCGATCACCCTGCGCTTCTCTTCCGGGTCCTCCACCCCCTTGAGCTCCGCGAAGAAGCGATCCGCGGCCTCCAAGACCTCGTAGTGTACGCCCAGGCCCCGAAGGGTTGCTTCCACATCTTCCCGCTCCCCCTTCCGCATGAGTCCGGTGTCCACGTACACGGCCAAGAGGTCCTTGCCCAGGGCCCGGGACGCCAGGACGGCCGCGGTGGCGCTATCGACCCCTCCCGAGACGGCGATGATGGCCTTCCTGGGGACCTCCTTCCGGAGGGCCTTGACGGCCTCCTCGATGAATGCGTCGGGGGAGAACATCTACCCTCCCAGGGCTTCGGAGTCCTTCGTCACGGCCTTTCGCATCCGGTCCCGGTAGGCCTCCAGGCGATCCTGCAGCTCGGGTCGCGAGAGGGCTAGGATCGTCACGGCCAACAACGCGGCGTTCACGGCACCGTCCAGGGCCACGGCGGCCACGGGGATGCCGGGGGGCATCTGGGTGACGGCGAGGACCGCATCCAGGCTGAGCGTGCCGCTGAGGGGGACCCCGATGACGGGCCGGGTCGTCAGGGCCGCCACGGAGCCCGGCAGGGCGGCCGACATGCCCGCCATAGCGATGTACACCCGGGCGTCGGCATCCTCGACCACCTTTCGCAGGCGCGCGGGCGTACGGTGGGCCGAGGCGACGACGAGCCTCGCCTCCAGGCCGAACTCCTCGAGGACGGCGAGGGCCTCCTCGCCCCGATGGGCGTCGCTCTTGCTCCCGAGGACGATCAGGACATCCATGACAGGGTCCCCTAGGACCCCGGGCGAATAAACCTTTATCACGCGCTACCGGCGCGCCTTCACGCGGACGGCCACGGGCTCCGAGCCAGGGTTCTGCCACATGAGGTAAAAGGAACCCCCGTGCGGGGCCTCGAAGGACCCCTTCGCCCCGCGCCCCCGGTGTTTGACGTGGTACGTGACCTCGTCGCCCTCGTGGGAATGAATGTTGAATTCCGCCTCCTGATCGGCCTCCCATTCGTAGCTGAGGGTCTGGGCCGCCTGAAGCTCTACGCCCAGTTCGGCCACGGCCGCGTCCTGCCCCCGGGCCTCGAGGCCAAAGGCCTGCTCAAAGCGGTGCCGGTCGGCGGGAAAGGCCATCAAGGGGCTGAGGGGGGCTAGGACTTCATGATTGCCAGCAAGAAGAGCCCGATGGCCAGGACGGCCCCGATGGCCGCCGCCGCGATCACGGCGATGCTCTGCACGATCACCTCGAGGAGGCCGGCGGGGAGCGGGATGATGTTGGCGATCCCGCCCAGCCATCCCCAAAGGAATCCGAGGACCAGGCCTCCGCCCAGGAGGCCGCCCCCGATGCGCCGGCTCTTCCCGCTGCCGAAGTACGCCGTGAAGGCCCCGGTAATGACGAGAAAGAGGGAGAAGGTCAGAATAAGAATCGTGACAAAGGTCCAAGGTTCAATCGCGCTCAATACCATCTTCCTGCCTCCGTATGCCGTGTTCTCCTAGAATTGGATTCCCGTCAAAGTTTTCGTGTCGATGACACCCTGGATGGTCCGGATCTTGTCCACGACGATCTGACCCAGGACGTTGAAGTCATCGGCCTCGATTTTGGCGATCAGGTCGTACTCCCCGAAGAGGGGGTGCAGTTCCTTGATCTCCTTGATGTCGGACAGGGCGTTGTAGACCTCGTGCTCCTTCGCCGGAGCGGTACTAATGAGAACAAAGCCGATGGCCATGCCCCGCCTCTCGGCTCGGGTTATCTGGCCCCGGGTATAAAGTTTCTGGCTTACGCCTCGGCCACCTGGTTCTCAAAGCCCGCGGCTCGTTCCTGGGCCTCCGGCCAGCGAGGCAACCCGGTCTGGGGCCCCTCCGTCTCCACGCTAAAGCTCGCCACGGAGGCACCCAGGAGCCCACACTGGGGGAGGTCCAGGCCGCGCTGGAGACCCGCATAGAAGCCGGCCCGGTAGGCATCCCCCGCCCCCGTCACGTCCACCTTGGCGCCGGGCGGGATGGCAGGGATTCTCCAGACCCGATCCGCCGTGTAGATGACGCTTCCCTCGGCCCCGCGGGTTTCCACGAGGGTCGGGATGAAGGGGAGCATCTCCCGCGGCCGTTTGAGGCCCAGATAGCCCAGCGCCGCCCGGAACTCCGTGCGGTTCCCGAAGAAGAGATCGGCTCCCTCCGCCAGGGAGCGAAAGGAAGCCGGATTGTACTGATAATGGATTTCCTGGGACGGGTCGAAGGCAAGCCGCTTGTCCCCCTTCTGGGCCCGGGCCAGGACCTTGTGATGGTACTCGGGCCTCCCGGTGCCGAGGTGGATCCACTCACATGTCTCCACCGTGTGGCGGGGAAGGTCGAACTCGGCGGCGTGCTCCATGGGCCCCTGGTCGATGACGGCCACCTGCCGATCTCGGGGGTCGGTGAAGATCCAGGCAGTGGGCGTGGGGTAGCCCGCCACGGGGCGCAGGTCGGTGAGGTCTACCCCCTCCCCCTCGAGGGCCTCCCGGTAGTCCGTGGGGAAGTCCTCCCCCACGAAGGAGGCCAGGGCGGTCTCGACACCGAGCCGGGCAGCCGCTCGGGCGAGGTTGCCCCCCGTTCCCCCGAAGTGGCGCTTCCTTGTCGTCACCCGGATTGACGTGTCGGGCTCCGGCAGGTGGGGCACCTGCAGAATGTAGTCGAGGACGACATGGCCGAACACCCCCAGGAAGCTCAGGAGGGCCCGCCCCCGACGAGCTCCTCCAACACCGCGTAGGCAGATCGGAGGTCGGGAACCACGTAGTCCGCGGTGTCGTCCTTCCCTGAGGGATCGAGGAGGATGGCGGCCATCCCCATCCGTTGCGCCCCCGCTACGTCCCGGCCGGGGGAGTCACCCACGTGAATGGCATCCTGGGGCCGGCAGTCCGCCTTGGCGAGGGCTCGCCGGAAGATGGTGGGGTCGGGCTTGGCGCGACCCGTCTCCTCGGAGGTGGTGATGGAGTCGAGGAAGCGGTCCAGGGGGAAGACGTACAGGCAGATCTGGAGGAAGTCCTCGTCGGTGTCGGAGAGGAGTCCCAGGTGGACGTCGAGGGCCCGAAGCCCCCGAAGGACCTCCTCCGTCTCAGGGAACATCCGGAGCCAGCGTAGGTGCTCTCTCCAGTAGGCGGCCTGGAAGGCCTCCCAGTGTTCCTCCTCGAACACCCGTCCCTCTTCCCGGAAGATTCGGGTCAGAACCTCCCGGCTCATCACCCGGTCCACCCTCCACCGCGTCCCGAGCCGGCGGATGTCGTCCTGGTAGAGGCGGGCATATCGATCCCAGAGGGCGTCCACGGGCAGGTCGAGGGCGACGGCCTCCCGGAAGGCCTCCATCATGGCGCGGTGCGCCCGATCGTCGCTCGCGGAATCAAGGAGGGTTCCCCCCAGGTCGAGAAAGACGGCGCGCCAGGGCACCTAGGTTCCTGCCTCCCAGGAGGCCAAATACCGTCGCTGCTCCTCCGTCAGGTCGTCGATGGAGACCCCCAGGGTCTCGAGGCGAATCCGCGCGACCCGCTCGTCGATCTCCCGCGGGACCGGGTGCACCTTGGGCTTGAGGTCGCGGCCCTCGCGGTGAAGCAGGTCGACGGCGAGGGCTTGCAGGGCGAAGCTCGTGTCCATGATCTCCACGGGATGGCCCTGACCTGCGACCAAGTTGATGAGGCGTCCCTCCCCCAGCAGGTAGGCCTTCCGTCCGTCCTCGAAGCGGTACTCCTCCACGTACTCCCGCACCGGCCTCCGGGAGGCGGCCAACCGCTCCAGGTCCGGTTTGGAGATCTCCACGTCGAAGTGGCCTGCATTGGCCAGGACGCAGCCGTCCTTCAGGACCCGAAGGTGTTCCTCTCGCACCACGTCCGTGACGCCCGTGGCCGTGATGAGGAGATCCGAACGGGGCGCGGCCTCCCGGAGCGGCATGACTTCAAAGCCGTCCAGCCATGCTTCCACGGCCTTCACGGGGTCGATTTCGGTTACCGCGACGCGGGAACCCATCCCCCGAGCCCGCATGGCGATGCCCCGCCCGACCCAGCCGTACCCCACCACCGTGACGTGCTTTCCGGCCAGGAGCAGGTTCGTGGCCGACATGATGCCGTCCAGGGTGGACTGCCCCGTGCCGTAGCGGTTGTCGAAGAGGTACTTCATGTAGGCGTCGTTGATGTCGACCACGGGAAAGCGAAGGGCCCCTTCCCGCTCCATGGCCCGGAGGCGAACGACCCCGGTCGTGGTCTCCTCCGTCCCCCCTTCCACGTCCCCGACGACGTCCTTCCGGTCGGTGTGGAGGAGACGCGTCAAGTCGCCGCCGTCGTCCACGACCAGGGTGGGTTCCGCGTCCAAGACCTTGTGGAGGCTCGCGTAGTACTCGTCGTGGGTCTGCCCCCGGCGCGCGTAGTTCTCCAGGTCGAACTTCTCCCGGAGGGCCTCGGCCACGGCGTCGTCGGTGGTAAGGGGGTTGCAGGAAGTCACGGCGACCTGGGCCCCGGCCTCCCGCAGCCGGAGGGCGAGGACGGCGGTTTTCGCTTCGAGGTGCATGGCCATGCTCACCCGGGCTCCCTTTAGGGCTTGAGCCTCCACGAGTTCCCGCGTCGCCTCGAGGAGGACGGGCATGTGATCTCGGGCCCAGCCGATGCGGAGGGCGCCCTTCTCCACCGACTCCATGGGGGCACCATTGGGACCGTCCTATATGGGTTTCCGCCGGCCAGCAGGATGCAGGGCCTAAATAACGGGAAGTCCTAGTTCCTGACATGCGGTTCGAGGGGAAGGCGGTCCTCATCACGGGCGGGACGGGAGCCCTGGGAGCGCACGTCACCCGGGCGTTTCTGGACGAGGGAGGCCGCGTCGGGGCGACCTGGATCGTTGACGGCGAGCCGGACGATCTCCGGACGCTGGTGGGCGATCGCGGCGAGTCCCTCGAGCTCTACCGGACGGATCTCTTCGACGCCGAGGAAATCCAGAAGATGGTCGCGGACGTCCTGGACGCGTTCGGGACCATTGACATTCTGGTCAACGTCGTAGGCGGCTATCTGGGCGGCCCCTCGGTCGCGGAGTTGCGCCTCAAGGAGTGGGAATTCATGTTCAACCTGAACCTCAGATCGGTGTTCCTGGCTTGCCGAGCCGTGGTTCCTCACATGGTGGAGCGGGGAGAGGGCAAGGTCGTGAACGTGGCCTCCGCGGCAGGCTTGGAGGGAGAAGCGGGGCACGCGGCCTACAGCGCCTCGAAGGCCGGGGTCATCCGCCTCACCGAAAGCCTCGCCGCCGAGGTGAAGCGCAACGGGGTCAACGTGAACTGCATCCTGCCCAGCATCATCGACACCCCGGCCAATCGGGAGGCCCTGCCCAAGGCGGACTTCGCAAGGTGGCCGAAGCCTTGGGAGGTGGCCCGGGTCATCCTCTTCTTGGCCTCCGAGGACGCCATGCTCCTGCACGGGACGGCCCTCCCGGTCTACGGGCTCTCCTGAGGTGTTCGAACCCCTGGGCCACCCCCATCTCATTCCCGGCCCTGATATCCGTCGCGAAACCTTTAACCCTAGACCTAGGGAAGCCACTACGAGGCGTCGTCCCATGCAGGATACGTCCCAGGAAATGATGCACGCAGTGCGAAGTCATCTCGAAGACCTCGGCGAAGAGGAGCTACGCGGGCTGGCGACGGCCCACGACATCGACTTGGCCGGCCTTGAGATGCGCGAAGACATCCTCGAGGCCATCGCCATCCACCCGGGAATCGCGTCGATTCTCGGGCTGGGCGACGGACAGGCCATGGAGGAATCCTCCCCCCCGGCGGAAGACCCTCCCGAGGAGGACGAGGCTCCCGCGACCTACGCGGAGAAAGTGCCCCCCGAGGAACCGGAAGACCACGAGGAAGAACCTCTGGAGTCCGAGTCGAAGGACGAGGCCTTTGAGGGGTTGAAGGATCGCCTCAAGGCGGCCCTGCGCACGACCGTAGACCTTTCGGGTCCGGCCCAATACCTCTCGGAGACCGTCTCCAAATTCCGGGGTCGGGGCTTCGATGGGGCCATCCTCACCGCCCGCGACGCCGTCCATCAGATGGAGGACCGGGCCAAGGAGTACGTGGAGACCAGCTGGGCCTTTGCCATTGCTTCCGCCCAACAGATCTGGGAAACCTCCAAGAAGTCCTCCAAGCCCGGCCAAAAGGTCAAGAAGATCCTCAAGGAGGCGAGCGACGTCTTCCAGGAGGGGAACGCCCTAGAATTCACCCCCCTTCTCGAGAAGCTCGCGGACGCTACCGTTTCCCTCTACGAAAAGGAGATGGAGAAGGCGAAGGAACACATCGCCGCCCAGGAGAGGGCCCTCGAGAACATCGAGGCCATGGGCGGAGACATCGCCCGAGCCCGCGCCATGGTGAACAAGGCCAGCAAGGCCCTCGAGGAGAACCACCGGTTCGACTACCTGGGCATCATCGAGGGGGCGGACGAGCTCGTCCATCAGGCCCGCGAGGTCCGGATCGAGGAGATCCGGGAGGCCGTGGATTCCGTCGAGGCGGTCATCGAAGAAGCCCGTTCCATCGGCGCCGACGTCGAGGAGGCCGCGGGTCTCCTGGCGCAGGTCAGGGAGGCCGTGGAGGCCTCGGAGTTCGTCCAGGCCCACGACCTCGTGAGCCAGGCGGAGCGGGTCTCCCTGGAGGCCCAGAAGGCGCACATCGAACGCGTCGCCGACCTGCGCGACCGGCAGCTGAGCCAGGTGAAGGAGCTCATCGGCCAGATCAAGCCCTTGATCGACCGGGCTCGAGCCGAGGGTTTCGAGGCCAACGAGGCCGTCGACGACCTGAAGGCGGCCCTGGAGCATCTGAAGAGCAACGACTACGTCAACGCCCTCCTCCGGGCGAAGAAGGCCTACCGCGCCGTCAAGTCCTTCCAGAGCGAGGTCGAGGCAAGCAAGCTCTCGAGCGCTAGCGTCCCGGGGGAAGGCCCATCCGTCCCCGAGCCCGCCGAAACCACCGGGACGTCGGAGTCCAGCGAACTCGCGGAATCGGTCCTCGACGAGGCCGACAGGGAGGCCCCCGAGGCGGAGGATCAGGCGGTCTGTCCCCGATGCGGCTCCGTCACCGTCGAGGTGGGACCGCGTCGCAAGGCCCAGTGCCAGAGCTGCGGCAAGAAGTTCCGGGCCCGGTAGGCCTGCCTACTTCCTCACCCGGATGCGGGAGTCGACGAAAAGGCTCCCCCCGTGCTCCTCCTGGTTGTGCTTCCAGACCTCGATGTACGTGTCAAACTCCGGGAGGGCGATCATGGTCTGCTGGCATTTGAGGCAGATGTAGGTCTTGTCGGTGGCCACGGGCCTTCCCGTCCGCTACCCGCGCCCTCCAAAAAAGGGTTTCGTAGCGGGAATCGGCCCCCGTTTCAGGCGTTGTCCCAGTACTGACGGGTCGTGATGAAATGGAGCTTGGCCTCCAGCAGGTCCTGGTAGAACGCCTCGTCCTCGTCGTGCATCTTGGCGAGGATGCGGCTGGCGGTCTGGGGGCCGATGCCGTAGACGCAGAGGGCGATCACCGCCCGCCGCCCGTAGGAGAGGACCATGTCCGCCGATTGCCGGGTCCGGGTGAGGACTTTCGCCTCCTCCTCGCTCAACGGCTCCCGCTCCATCTTCTTCAGGAGCGCCCCGCGGATGAAGTCGCCCCACCACTGCACGAGCCCCAGGAGGCCTGAGTCGCACTCCCGGCACAGGGGCCTCTCCCCCAGCTCCTTGATCATGCGGCCCTCATGGAGTTCCCCGCACTCCATGCACAGGAGATTCACGAGCTCATGGTCCAGGTAGGCCCGCATCCGCTCCAGGTTGTCCTCCCCCTCGGGGGCGAGCAGGTCCGGGGTCTCGATGTAGCGGCGGACCATCGAGTACCCCAGCGGGCTGGGCCGCTCGCCCTTACGGGTTTCGATCACGATTTCCCCCTCGGCCAGGCGTGCGTAGAAGTCCCGCACCCCTTCCAGGTCCAGGTGGTCGGCCCTCACCTCTCGGAGGGCCTCCTCGTGGATGGGACTATCCCGAAACCGGAGGGGCAGGTCGCGCAGGTCCTCCGCGCGGAGGAAGAGGCCTCGCCGGAGGGCACCGAACCGCTCGGCGATGAACTTCAGGTAGTAGCCGAGGGCCGTCCTCTCGCGGAGTACGATTTCGAGGGTCCGCTCCACCTCCTTGGCCGAGAGCCGCAGCACGCGGTCCGCCAGAGCGTCCAGGTCCATCTCCGCGACGTCGGAGGTAAGCTCCAGCAAGATCCGGTATCCGTCGTACCACCAGAACCGGAGCAGACTCTCCGGGGAAAGGACCTCTTCCAGGAGTTCGCCCAGGGTGCTGTTGATTCGCTCCCCCAGGTGTGTGTGAAGGATGACATACCGCTCGAAGCCCTCTAGGAGGACCACGCGGTCCGTGGGGACGGGGGCCTCCGCGGTGTGCTGAGCCTGGATCCTTTTCAAGATCTTCAGGATCGCCGACCTCTCTGCGGGCCATTGACACCGCAGCCGGTCCGCGGCGTCATCTAGGTTCCCCGTCTGCAGGTCGTCTTCGACCATCCCGCGCAGGCGTCCCACGTCCTGGGCCACCGCGAAGGGAATGGGGAGGAGTTCGCCGTCCCACCGGGCCACGAGGGCCCGAGGGTCTCCCACGGGGTTCACGTAGACGAACCCGTCCTCTGCAATCTTCTCCATCGTCCACGCCCTCCCTTTCACCACGAAGTTCAGACCCACCCGGGCCTTCTTCGCCATGAACTCGTCCCCCAGGAGCCCCACCCGCTGTTGGGTCGTCAGGTCCACGACAGGCCAGAGCCGTTCGTCGGGGATGGTGGAGAGGTTCTCGAAGTAGTAGCGACGCCCCTTGCCGGTGACGACCTTGTCCTCGCCGTCCCTTCGGACGATTCGGAGTTTCTCGAGAAGGTCCAGCACGGAGGTGAAGGCCTCGTCCGCGACCGAGACGTAAGGAGCGGCCCCCCGGACGAGGTCACGGGCCTCGGAGAGTGTTCCCCGTCCCCCCACGCCCAGGAGGATGCCCACCAGCTGGTGGGCCAGGACGTCCAATGGGGCCTGTGGGATGGGGACCGGCTCCACGCGCCCCCGGCGGGCCCGCTCGATGATGGCGACGGACTCGAGCACCTCCTCCGGCGAGAGCGCCAGGATGACGCCCTCGGAAGTCCGATCCAGGGCGTGTCCCGACCGTCCCACCCGTTGCACCAGGCTGGAGACCTGGCGGGGGGACCGGTACTGCATCACGAAGTCCACCGATCCGATGTCAATGCCCAGTTCCAGGGTCGAGGTGCACACGAGCCCCTTCAGCTCCCCGGCCTTGAAATCCTCCTCCGTCCGGGTCCGTTCCTCCCTGGGAAGGGATCCATGGTGGACCGCCAGCCCGGGGAGGAAGAGGTGGAACTTGGAGCCCAAGGCCTCGGCGTTGGCCCGGCTGTTCACGAAGATCAGGCTGGCCTCGTGTTCCTCAATCTGCTCCGCCATGCGGTTGGCCACCGCCGCCTGCTCGGGGGAGGTGTAGAGGAGCCGGGCCAGCTCGTAGTCGTCCTCGAGGGGTTCCGGATGTTCGACATAGTAGCGGACCTCCTTGGCCGCCTCCACGTCGAGGATACGGGTCGGCGAGCCCGATCCGGCCAGAAACGCCGCCATCTCCTCGGGGTTGCCCACGGTGGCAGAGAGGCCGATGATCTGAAAGGGGCCCGCGAGACCGCGCAGGCGCTCCAGGCCCACTGCCAGCTGGACCCCGCGGCGGTTCCCCGCCAGCTGGTGGAGTTCATCCACGACCACCCAGCGTACGTCCTCGAGGTGCTGGCGCATGACCCTGCCGGGCAGGACGGCCTGGAGGGTCTCGGGGGTGGTGATCAGCATGTCCGGGGGCTTCGCAGCCTGCTTGCGCCGCTCGCGCGTCGGAGTGTCCCCGTGCCGGACCTCGACGGAAAAATCCAACCTGTCGGCCCACGACGTGATGCGCCGGAGCATGTCCCGATTTAGGGCACGCAGAGGCGTGATGTAGAGAAGCGAGATGCCCGCTCTGGCCTCCTCCTCCTTCTTCAGGAGGTCAAAGATGGGCAGGAGGGCGGCCTCGGTCTTCCCGCTCCCGGTCGGGGCGATGAGCAGGACGTTTTCTCCCCCGAGGATCTCTGGGATGGCGACCTCCTGGGGCGGTGTCGGGGTTCGCAACCCCCTCTCTTCCAAGGCCCGCCGGAGGTCCTTCGACAGGTCCCGAAAGGTACCCAAGCTCACAATGCAAGCGAGGCGAAGAGGCTATTTGAAGGCTCCCGGCTTCCTAGGATGCGAGGGGGCTATCATGGAGCGTTGGGAGGAGGCGCTTCGGGCGAAGCTACGGCAGGACGAGCCCTCCGCTCCGGCGGACGGGCCGTGCGCCGCGGTGGCCCTTCTCTTGCGCTGGCGGCAAGGGCTCGAGGGGCTCCTGATTCACCGGGTTGAGCGGGAGGACGATCCCTGGTCGGGTCAGATTGCGCTGCCGGGCGGGATGTGGGACGCGACGGACCGGTCTCCCGTGGAAACGGCCCGTCGTGAGACCCTCGAGGAGGTGGCGGTCGACCTGGAGGGAAGCTTCCTGCTCCTGGGGAGGTTGCCCCGCGTGCGACCCATCAACGTTTCCCAGCTTACGGTCTTCCCGTACGTCTTCTCCCTGCGTGAGGCGGTTTCCCCCCGGGAAGGGGCGGAGGTCCAAGAGGCATTCTGGGCCTCGCTGCCCGACCTGCGATCTTCCCGGACCACACGAACCGTGCATGCCGCCGGCCGCGAGCTTCGGGTGCCCGCCTACCTTGCGGACGGCCGCGTCATATGGGGTCTCACGTATCGAATCCTCACGACCCTCTTCGACCTGGGGCTCGGATTCCTCTAGGCATGGGAGGATCCGGGCCTACGAGGAGAACGGAACCCTCCGCGAGGATGGGCCATTCCCTGCCCGCGCCCGTTACGGCGTCTCGGCCGGGATCTCGATGCCCAGGTTGGCGAGGAGTTTCCCGTGGGCTTCCTCGTCCATCCAGGGAACCCGCAGGTACTCCCGAATCTCCGCCTCGCTCAATCCGATCCGTCGGGCCTCCTCCACGGCCACGCGATACGCCTCCACCTCCGTGGGCCGATCGTGGTAGCCGACGCCCTCGGGGAACAACTCCTCCCCCTCCTGCCACTGCCGCACGTGGACGAGCTCATGGACGATGTCCAGGTAAATGTCCTTCTCGTCCCCCTCCATGAGGTAGTGGGCGCTCACCAAGAGGTGGCCGTCCTTGTCGTTCACCGCCATGTATCCCCAGCGGGAGGAGAAGAACTCCACCTTGAGGTTCTCCAAGGTCTCGCGGGTCCGAGTGCCGAAAATATCGACCACGACGCCTACTCTCTCGAACCCCTGAAAGAATTCGAGGAAGGGATAGAGGGAGATGGGCGCATCCCGGCGGATTTTCACGCCTTCCATGCACCGCAGAAGACGCCCCAGGCTTTTTGCCTTTGTGGGGTCGACTGGGAGTCTCAGGTCTCGCCCTTCGCGGCGGGGTCGTTTAGGCATCGGTCGAGGTACGGACCGAGCGGTGGACTAACAGTCTTATACCCACGCGAAAATCCCTGCGGAGAGGGAAAATGGTTTCGTCACTCCAGGTCATCGCGATGTTTCACATATTCTTCGGGGTCCTATGGGTCGGGGCCAGCCTGTACATCGACGTGGCTTGGTACGGCCCGTGGAAGAATACGCGCACCGTGGGGGAGCTGAAGGTCTGGCAGCGCATCTTGCGTCCCACCGGCCCCTTCCTGGGAATAGCGGCCACCCTCGTCATCATCACCGGTTTCATCTACATGTTCACGAAGTACGGGACAGACTTCGGAGTGATCTGGGCGGGTCGGAGTGGCCGTCTCGTCATCATCTCGCTGATCCTAGTCATTATCGCCTTCGTCTTGGCAGTCACCGTAACGAATCGTCTCTCCATCCGGTTGACCCGGCTGGAACTCCCCGAGGACGCGGAGGCCCCGATTTCCTCGGAGGCCAAGGGCCTGATGGATGGCGTGATGCGCGCCTCGGCAGCCGGCACGGTCATCATCGTGGCCGTCCTGATCCTGATGGTGCTGGCGGCTACTGGCGGGGTATGACGTCGGGACCCGGCCTCGCCTGCGGGGATTTCGATATCCTCTTATAGCGCCGCTCCGTGGTCCTCGCGAGTCGTCTCTCCGGGGGGAGATTGCGTTTCTCGATCCATTGAGGGGCGGCCGTCTGAATCTCAGAAGAGGAGGGAAGAATTTGGGAACCCTTGAACAGCGACTAGCGGAACAGGTCGTCAACAAGACCCTGGCGCTCCGGGAAGGGGAAGAGTACTTCATCTTCACCTGGCAACACACGATCCCCTTTGCGGAGGCCCTCTACGTAGAGGCGGCGAAAATCGGGGCTCACCCACACCTCGAGCTCATCACGGACGACACCTATCGAAGGTATCTTTCCGAGGTCCCGGAGAAGTTCATCCGAGAGCCCTCGCCCCTGATGCTCAAGGCCTACGACAGCCTGGACGCGATGACCTACCTGGACGGGCCGGAGGACCCCGCCATCTTCGACGAGATGCCCCCGGAGATGATGGCCGCCATGGGGGAGGCCGACAAGCCCTTCAGCGAGAAGTCCCTGAAGCGGAAGATTCGGGGGGCGGGCATCCAGATCGGACAAGTCACGCCCCAGCGGGCTGCGAAGTACGGCATCGACTTCGATGCCTGGTCTTCATCGGTGCACGAAGCCCTCGCGACGGACCTATCCCAAATCGCGAAGGTCGGCAACGACCTCGTCACCCGGCTCGAGGCCGCCACGAAGGTCCGCGTCACGGCGAAAAACGGGACCGATATCTCCTTCGAGGTGGCCGGGCGCAAGGCCCTCCTAGCGGACGGCATCGTCGACGCCCAGGACATCAAGAAGGGGTCCTTCTGGGCGAGCCTGCCGGCGGGCAGTGTCTCCATCGCGCCGCGGGAGACCACGGCCAACGGGCGTGTCGTCTTCGACCGACTGGCCCTCTGGGGCAAGGTGCTCACCAACGTCCGGTGGGAGTTCAGGGACGGGCAGATTCAGAGGTATTCGGCCGGCGCCCACGAAGACATCTGGGACCGGTTCTACGGGCCCGCCACGGGCGACAAGGACCGTATCGGGTCGCTCTCCATCGGACTCAACCCGCGGGGGAGGCCCCTGGATCTCAGCCTGACGGACTGGTTCCTCGCCGGGTCTGTCAGCATCGGAATCGGGAGCAACGACTACTTGGGCGGGGCCAACGAGTCGACCTTCGAGCACTCCGGCAACATCCTCGGCGCCACCCTCGAGCTGGACGGCACCGAGGTGGTCGTGAACGGCAAGCTGGTCTGAACCCGCCCTGGTCCCGGTTCTTCCGCGGGCGTAAGGAACATATCCCAAGGCCGCATCCGGCCGCTCAGGCGTGGTTCGGCGATGCGACGCGTACACGACCGCGGTGGTTGGCCGGAGGCCGGCCCCATCGACCTATCGGAGCACGAGCTCGCCCCCTGGGAGCAGGAGGTCCGCGCGCTCTACCGGGTCCTGAAGACGTCCAAGGGACTGGTCACCACGGACGAACTCCGTCGGGGCATCGAGAGCCTGGACCCGGAGGACTACGAGAACCTCGGGTACTTCGAGCGGTGGGTTAGGTCCCTGGAGATGGTCCTCATCGAGAAGGGGGTCCTCACGCGGGCGGAGCTGGAGCGGCGCTGGCGGGAGGGCTGAACATCCCGTCTCGTTTCAACCCGGGGGATCGGGTTCACGTTCGGGTCGGGTCGCCTCCGGGGCACTTCCGGACGCCCGGATACGTCCAGGGAAAGCTCGGGCGTGTCGAGGCGGTCCATGGGACCTTCCGAAACCCGGAATCCCTCGCCTACGGGGGGGACGGTCTGCCCAGGCGCGTCCTCTACCTCGTGAGCTTTGCCATGGACCACGTTTGGGCGGACGAGACCCTCGGCGGACATCGGGTCTTTGGGGACCTGTACGAACACTGGTTGGAACCGATCTAGGGAGACAGACCGATGCGCGAAGACTTGCAGGGGGCGAGGCGTGCCCGTGCCCTGGTTTCCCTGCTCGTGGAGAAGGGGGTCCTTACGGAGGATGAGCTACGCCGCTCGATGGCGACCATGGCCGAATGGACACCGGCCATCGGGGCCCGGGCCGTCGCCAAGGCGTGGGTCGATCCCGGCTTCCGAACGCGCTTCCTGGCGGACGCCAAGGAGGCCTTCGCCGACCTGGGCATCACGGAAGACCTCCCCGAGCGTCTCGTCGCCTTGGAGAACACGCCCGAAGTCCACAACGTCGTGGTGTGCACCCTCTGCTCGTGCTACCCCTCCGCCATCCTCGGCCCGGCCCCGGGATGGTACAAGAGCCTGAACTACCGGGCACGGGTGGTGAGGGAGCCTCGCGTCGTCCTCGAGGAGTTTGGGGTGCGCTTGGACGCGGGCGTGGAGGTCCGCGTCTACGACAGCACCGCCGACGTCCGCTACCTGGTGGTACCCACCCGTCCTCCGAGGACGGAGGACCTAGGCGAGGAGGAGTTGTCCACACTTGTTACGCGCGATAGCATGATCGGGGTCGGCCTCGCCCAGGGACCCGAGGGATGAGGAAACCCCCCTCGCTCAGATCCCTTCCGACTGGTCCCGCGAGAAGCTCCAGAGTCGACCGCCCTGGTTGACGACCAGCGCGCCGCAGGCCAGGCATTGCAGGTAGGTGGCGTTGCCCCCGCTCCCCAGGGTTTCCCATTCCTCATGCCGGCATTTGTTCGGTAGCCTTCGGGGAGGCGCATCCTTCTTGGGAGCCGCCCGGTGCACATCGGCTGCGGCACGGGGAACGGCCGTTGGGGCGCCCCCCACGTGGCCCAGGACACGGGAGCCCCTCTTTTTGTCGCGACGTTTCTTCGCGACGGGCCGGCGCTGCCGCGTCCGGAGGTGGCCGGGGGCGGGACGACCCGCGGCACGGGCCTCCGCCATCAGCCGATGGACCTCTCCCTCTCCATATTCCAGCTCGAAGTAGTGGGCGAGCTCCGCTTCCCTTCGCCACTGCGCGTTTCCTTCCTTGCTCGGGTTCCACGCCCACACGTTTCTCACCTATCCCCACCATGTGCGGGGGGAGGACTTGCTGTCTGAGCCGGCCTGGAGAGCCGCTGTACAACGGGTAAATGGTTAATACCCCCGTTCTACAGTAGGTATTCCTAGATTGAGCCGGAGGTAGCCGGTTGTCTAAAGGGGCGTTCCCGGAAGCGGAAGAGCGGATGTACGCCGCGACCTTCAAGGCCCGACATGACTGTGTGGTCGGAAACCAGTCGCGCGAGAACCCGGACCTGCGCATTCTCCACTGGTGTCTCAACAACCGAGACATCTTCCAGGTGTCAGGTCCAAGCGATCAGATCGAGGATTTCGAGGCGTGGGTCGACGGGGTGTTCACCATGCGCCAGAGTTCCAAGACGCGGGACGGGGTCCTCATCATTACCCGACGCTGCGCCTGCCTTTGGACGCAGTCCATCTCCCACGTGATCGACGAGGTTGGGGCCTGGGAGATTCCGCCCATCGTGTACGAGGGCGGTTGGGAGTCGTGGCGGGTCATCACCTGGGACGAGGTCTCCATGCGGAAGCTCTTCCGGGGCCTTCAGGAGTTGGGGGAGGTCGACATCCGCTCGCTCCGCCCCATCGAGAATGCCAAGATGGAGCAGATGATGCTCATGCCCGCGGCAGATGTCTTCGCGGATCTGACGGAGCGACAGATTTCCGCCCTCAACCTGGGCCTCGAACACGGGTACTATTCCGTTCCCAGCGAGACCAAGGTGGAACACCTGGCCCAGGGCGCGGGGCTCTCGCCATCCACATTCAGCGAGCACCTGCGGAAGGCGGAGACACGCATTCTTCGGAATCTCCGCCCGTATCTGCAGGCGTACGCGACCCGGGGCCCCAACGAGTTCGCCATGAACCGATTGCGGCACTCCTGAATTGCGGCGGGAAGACGCGGAAACGGATCCGTGGGCTTCCCTGTTTTCCACGTGAATGCCCTCGCCACTCGACCGTTTCAGGGCAACCCCGCAGCGGTCCGGGGGCGAGGTCGGCGTCCGCGTAGGGACCGGTAGGGTCTACCCTTGCAGCAAGGCCGTGACGGTCCTTCGAGGCGAATGTGCCATCTGACGGAAGCAGGCCTGCCCTTCCCCCTGCCCAGGCGGGGGCCGCTTACTCCTTCAGCGGGACCCAAAGGATCGTCGTGAGCTTCCCCTGTTCTTCGCCCAGGTGGTCAAGGGGGTCGCAGACGTAGACGTCGCCCGGCGGACCGGCGACTTCCCCGATGGGAGAGGCAAGGGCCTTCTGCATGAACTCGGCCCAGGCGTCTCCGAGACGGTCGTAGGGTCCCTGAATGACGTACCATGCCACCTTTCCCTGCACGTGCATCCAGGACGGAAGCTCGCCTGTCTGCACCGTGCCGTGGGCGAGCTCGTCGTACATCCGGTGAACCTCCTCACACGCGGCCATGGTCATCCCCTTTCTTCACAGCTGGTGGCCTCCGATAAGGATTGTGGTGCCGGGTCTCGTTAAGTACCGGACGCGCGAATGACAAGGTGACGTGAAGGAGACAGAAGCCTTCCGGCGTGCCCTGATGGCATGGTTCGTAGACAACCGGCGCGACCTGCCCTGGCGGCACACCCGGGACCCCTATGCCATCCTCGTGTCCGAGGTCCTCCTCCAGCAGACCCGGATCGGGGCCGGGGAAGCCTACTATCGCCGGTTCATGGCCCGCTTCCCCACGGTCCAGGCTCTGGCCCAGGCGGACCTGGACGACGTTCTGCAGGTCTGGGAGGGCCTGGGTTATTACCGAAGAGCCCGCCTCCTGCACGCCGCCGCGAAGAGCATCGTGGAGCACCACGATGGACGCGTCCCCCGGGACCCCGAAGCTCTCCGCGGCCTCCCGGGGGTGGGGCCGTATACGGCGGGGGCCGTCGCGAGCATCGCGTTCGGCCGGCCCACCCCCGCGGTCGACGGCAACGTGACGCGCGTCCTCGCCCGGCTTGATTGCGTCGAGGAGGGCATCACCCAGGCCGCCACGAAACGCCGGATTCTCGCCCGCGCGACGCATCTTGTCCCCGCCCAGGATCCGGGGACCTTCAACCAGGCCCTGATGGAGCTAGGGGCGCTGGTGTGCCTGCCCCGGGCGCCTCGGTGTGGGAGGTGTCCGGTCGTGGCGTGGTGTCAGGCACGGGCGGCCGGGAGGGAGACCGCGTTGCCGCAGCGGGGGAAGCCCTCCCCTGTGCCCACCGTGACAGCGGTCTTCGCCGTCATGGAACGGCAAGGGGAGGTGTTCATGGTCCGCCGCGAGGAGGACGAACTCCTGGGGGGGTTGTGGGCGCTGCCGGGTGGCGAAGTCGCCGAGGGCGAGCTCCCCGCGGAAGGAATCCGTCGCCTCCTCCGCGAGCGCCCCGGGGTGGAGGCCCACGCGGGGCCCGAGATCGGCCGTCATGTGCACACATTCAGCCACAAGAGGTGGGATGCCATTGCGCTCCGATGCGAGTTGGACGGGGACCCGCCCCTCGGCCCAAATCAGCGTTGGGTCCCCCCAAGGGAGCTGGGCGATCTGCCTCTCGTTCCCTTTCATCGGGCATTCCTGGAGCGACGTACGTCGCCTTCCCTGGAAGCCTTCATCGCAGAGACCTAACCCGTTCCCGCCTCCCACTTCACCGCTTCGATGACGACATGGAGGGGGATTTCGGCGATCCAAGGTCCCTGGGGGCTCTCGGACGCGATGAACTCCTCCGTGGGAGCCGGTTCCTCGAGGCGACGCACAACCAGCCCCGCGCCATGCAGGGTCCGGAAGTACCAGGACAGGGGGCGATGGTAGTAGACGGTCTGAAACGGATAGTCGGGGCCCACCCAGGGAACGCGGTCGTGAAAGGGCTCCCGGTACCGGCTTACCTTCCGCCAGATCGTAGTCCGAATCCTCGTCGGCTCGACAACCCGCTCGACGTCCCAAGCGGACCGATTCCCCAGATCGAAGCAGGGGTGCGAGAGGCTGGCGACAAACCGGCCTAGGGGGCCCAGGAGGCGGGCCGCTTCGCGGATCGCACCCTCCGCGTCCTCGATGTCCATCAGGGACATGTTCGCGACGACCGTGTCGAAGGAGGCGTCCTCCCACCTGTCCAGATGAGCGGCGTCGGCGACGTGGTATTTGATCCCGAGCGGTGCTTCCGTCTCGCGCCGTTGGGCATGGGCGATAATGGAAGCGGATGCGTCTATTCCGGTCACATCTGCACCTCCCCGGACGAGCTTGCGGGCAATGTAGCCGTTGCCGCATCCCATGTCGAGGACCCGCTGGTCGTGTACGTCTCCCACAACCTCGAGAAAGGTTGGGTCGATGAGGGTCCGGTGCCAGAGGTCTCCGTCATCTCCTTGCGCGGCGTCCCACGAGTCCGCCAACTCCTCCCAGCCTCCGTTTCCCATGAGCTCAACCTCCTCGGGTGACAGGCCGTCCGGCCCGCCCCTCCTGCCAAGAGCCGTCCGTATATGTGTTCTCGGAGAGCCCTTATGGTTCGCCTGCCTGGCCGGGAACTTCGCTGATCCAGGCTTCGTAGGCGGCGAAGCTCCTAGGGCGTTCGAGGAAGGCCTCCACCAAATCCGCTGCCGATCGGGCACTCCCGGGAGCCAGGACCAACCGCCGGTAGCGGCCCCCCTCAGTGAGATCAAGGAGAGACCCCTGTGCTTGAAAGCGGGTGAACAGGTCCTTGGAGATGACCAGGGACCACATGTAGGTGTAGTAGATCGCGGAATAGGCATTCAAGTGGCCGAAGTTGCATTGGAAGTGGGTGCCCTCATACCACGGCAGGATGTCGTACTTCTGATGCAATTCCCTGGCGACGGCCGTGGTGTCCAGCCCTGCGGGGTCGCGGACGTAGTAGTCGAGGGAGAGGGCCGCCAGGAACATCTGGCGACGCACGGCCAGGCCCCGGCCCAGGGCGTCCGCCCCCCGCATGCGGTCGACCAGCTCCGTAGGAATGGGCTCTCCTGTCTCGTAGTGGGTGGCGAAGGTCCGGAGGGCCTCGGCATCCCAGGTCCATTCCTCGAGGAGCTGGGAGGGAGCTTCGATGAAGTCCCATTCCATGTGGGACATCGTGTTGTAGGCCCAACGGCCGTGCCCCGAGAGGATGGAGTGAATGAGGTGGCCGAACTCGTGGAAGAAGGTCACCACCTGGAGGTGGTCCATCAGGGCGGGGCCCCCGTCCTTCGTGGGGTCGGGAAAGTTGCACATCAAGAGGTTCTGGGGGAGCTGGATGCCCCGCACACCGGACACGACGGCGGCGGAGGCAGCGTGGGTGTATTTCCCTTCTCGGGGGTGAAGGTCTAGGTAGATGCGGCCGAGATGGGCGTCCGCCTCGAACACGTTGTAGGTCTGGACCGATGCGTCCCAAACCGGGGCGTCCTCGACGGGCTCGTACCGTACGCCGAAGAGCCTGGAGGTGATGGCGAGGAGGCCTTCCAGGACTCTCTCGAAGGGGAAGTATGCCCGCACCTCCCGGGAATCGAAGTCGTGCTGGGCGGCCCGGACCCGCTCGGCGTAATAGAGCCGGTCCCAGGGATCGAGGTGTGCGGCCTCCGGATCCTCCTTCCGCTTCTCCGAAAGGAGTGCCTCGTGGTCCTCCTCCGAACGCGACCTGGCAAGGGCGCTAATGCGGTCGATGAACCCCTCTGCCGCCCGGGCGGACTCGATCATCTTGTCCTTCGTGACGTAGTCGGCGAAGTGGTCGTACCCGAGGAGTTCCGCGAGCTCCCGACGCTTGGCTAACAGGCTATCCAGGACCTCCATGTTGACCGGATACCCCCGGTTCAGGTGTTCCCAACTGAGGCGACGCCGCACCTCCGCGTTGTTGGCATACTGGAGAACGGGGAAGAGGTCGGGGTAGTCGGTGGTCACGACGATGCTGCCGTCCGCGTCCGGCGGATGGGCCGAGATGAAGTCCTCCGGGAGCCCATCCAACTCCTCGGCGCCTGCCAGCCGAATCGACCGGACGTCTTCCCGGATATTCCCATCGAACTCCTGGCCGACGGCGACGATCTCTTCGCGTAGCGCTTGCACTTTGGCTCGGGTAGTCTCGTCCCGGTCCACCCCCGCCAGGCGGAAATCTCGAAGGATCTTGAACACGGCATACCGGGTCTCCTCGTCCTCGCCCTCTACCTCGAGGGCATCAAAGGCGTCGTAGAGGGGCCGATTCAGGCTGAGCTCCGTGAGGAAGCGTTGGGCTTCTTGGTGAACCTTGTCCCCCGCCTCCCGCATGGCTTCCACGGGGTGGACGTTGAACAGAATGTCCCCCTGCTGCGAGACCTCGGTTGCCCGGAGCAGGAGTTCGTCGAACGGAACCAGGGTGTTGGCCACTGTTCTCTCGCCCGCCTCCGCGAGGAGGGATTCCAACCCCTCCCGGCCTTCAGCTAAGGCCTCGTCCGCCTCCCGCGTGACGTCCTTCGGAGAGGTTGCCAGTAGAAACCTGGGCCATGTGAGAGGGGTCTGGGATTCTTACGTCTCGGAACCCAAGTCCTTGCCCCAGGCGTTCGCACGATGGTCCCCCATATCAAGTATTCTCCCGTCGACCAGCCGTTCCCTGCCGGCGCCAAGCCTTTTATGCCGTCTCGCCTCGAATAGGCCGTGAGCCGCCCCTCCCGCCTCGACTACGGGATCTATGCGCTCCTCAGTGTCGTCTGGGGGAGCACATGGCTCGCCATCAAGGTCGGCTTGGAGGGGGCGCCGCCCCTCCTGGCCGCGTCCCTCCGCTTCTTCCTCGCGGCGGGCATCCTCCTCGCCGTCACCGCCCTCATTCGGGCTCCCTGGCCCCGGGGCCGGGTGGAGTGGAGTGTCGTGGTCTTCGTTGGGGTCGTCCTCTTTGTTTTCGACTACGCCCTCATCTACTGGGCGGAGTCCGTCGGCCTCGAATCGGCCCTGGCGGCCATCCTCTTCGCCACCATGCCCTTCCAGACGGCCATGATGGCCCATGCCCTGGTTCCCAACGAGAGGCTCACGGGGGCCAAGATCCTGGGAATCGGCATGGGATTCGGGGGCCTCTCTCTCATCTTCGGAGGCGGGCTCACCGGGCTCGGCCCCGCGAGGTTCCTCCCCATGCTGGCCGTCGTCCTGAGTGCCACCTGCGCTTCCGCCGCCTCGGTGGCGGTGAAACGGTGGGGACCCAACGCGAACCCGTACAGCTGGAACGCCGTGGCCATGGCGATCGGGGCCGGGGGTCTCCTCCTCTTCTCCCTGGGGGCGGGGGAACCCCTGGTGGCCCCCGGCTGGCCGGAGGGCGTCCTGTCAATCCTCTACCTGGCGGTCTTCGGGTCCGTCGTCACCTTCGTCGGGTACATCCGTCTCCTCCGCACGGTCCCCGTGACGACGATGTCCCTCATCGCCTTCATCACCCCCATCGTGGCGGTCTTCCTGGGCCTGGTGGTCGCCGGTGAAAGCCTCGCTCCCTTGGCGGGAGTGGGTGCCGGGATTACTCTGGCCGGAATCGTCATCTCGATATGGCATCGTCGGGCACCTCTCCGGGGAACTCCGGAATCCGCCCCCGTCCCCGCCAATCCGGGCAAACCGTGACCTCGGAGGGGTCGACGGGGCGGGGAGGGGTAAGAGCCGAACCCAAGTTCTATGCATCAAAAGGAAGCTACCGCAGGAAAGAGGCGTGACAACATGAGCCCAAGAAGAGAATCCGGGGATCCGAGGGGCAGCGACCGTGAGGCCTCGCCCGCCCCCATCCCGGGACCGCTGGAAGACTTGTCTAAGAGCGAAATGGCGCGGAAGCGGGCTATCGCACGGGTGGCGACCGCCTCCCTTCATTCTCTGACTTCCCGATTCCTGGAGCACGGGTTCGACTGGCTGCTCCCCGTCGTGCTCTCCCCGTCCACGGATCCTCTCTGGCCCGACCCGGGGGCTTCCATCGAGAAGCGCCTGGAGGTCGAGATCTACGAGAGGACGGTGCGGGCCACCTTGAGCATGATTATCCACAAGATGGTGGCCTGTTCCCTGGCCTACCCCAAGCTCTTCATCCTCTCGCCGAACGTTCGCATCGAGCGGCGAGAGAGGGGGACGTCGGGCGTCCACACGTATGAGTTCACGCAGCTCGATTTCGAGGCCCGGGACGCCTCTTCCCGGGACGTTCGGGACCTCGTCGAGGGCGTTTTCCGAGGCCTCCTGCAGGACCTGAAGAGGACCCGGGGCGCGGAGATGGACCTGCTCGGCCGCCTCTCCGACACGGATCCCCCGCCCGCCCCCTTCCCGACCTTCGACCGGACGGACTTGGAGGCGAAATACGGGGAGGAATGGGAGGCGGGGCTCAACGCCGACCTCCGCGCGCCCGTGTGGGTGACGAACATCCCGCGGGAGTTCTACGACTTCGAGGACTTCGGCACGGGCTCTTGGGACAACTACGATCTCTTCCTCCCGGGGATCGGGGAGGTCCTCTCCGGCGCCCGCCGGGAGTGGGAGTACAAAAAAATCAGCGAGAAGATCGCGCGAGACGGGGTGGACCCCGCCAACTACAGGCTCCTCCTGACCCTTGCCGAGGCGGGACGGCTGCAACCGTCGGCCGGGGCGGGCATCGGTTTGGAGCGACTCATCGGCTGGGTCGTGGGGGCGCGGCACATCGGCGAGGTGCAGGCCTTCCCGAAGGTCCCCGGGGCCGTGTACGATCTCTAAGGCGGGGGACGGGGGCGGGGGGAGCGTACCCCTCTTTCGCACCGCGGAGAACGGGAGGACGAGGGTTAAATACCGCGCCTGTGCGAGGCTCTCCGACCATGCCCACCTCCCTCGCCCGGCGGACCGGCCGTCACCTCCTCACGGCCATCCTCGCCCTGGCCCTCTTCTACTTCTTCCTCGGCCTCCGGTCGGGAACCGGCGTCCACGCCATGAACCGGTCCTTTGCCGACGCGGCCTTCGTCCTCCTCGTCATCACGATGGCCTTGGGCCCTCTGGCGAAAATGGCCCCGCGCCTGCGTCCCGCCCTCACCTGGCGGCACGAGTTCGGGGTGTGGACGATCGTGCTCGCCGCGGCGCACCTCTACATCATCCTGGATGGCTGGGTCCAGTGGGACCTCCGGGGGTTCTACCTCATCCCGGGCCGCGAAGGCGAGTTCATCAACCGCAGCTTCCTGATGGGCAACCTCCTCGGGGCCATCGCCCTGAGCTACGGCCTCCTTCTCCTGGTCACCTCGAACCGGTGGGTCCAGCGAAGGCTCGGAAGGTCCTGGGGCTACATCCAGGCCGGATCGCGGATCTACCTCCTCCTGGTCGTCCTCCACTCGGCCTATTTCCTACTGTGGCACTACAGCAACCTGCGGGAGGTGACGCCCAGCGTCTTCGTGGCGCCCTTCCTCCTCCTCTCCGGCATCCTGTACCTGTTGATCGCCCTGGGCTTTTTCGCCACCTTGAAGCAGAATCGGCGGCGGGTCGCCGCTAGGGGCAGGCGGGTCGATTGAAGCGGGAGCTGTTTGAACCCGCGCTAGAACTGATCGATCCGGATGGCGCCTACCGCCGCTGTTCTCGTGGCAGCCCCTGGTGGGTGAGGGCCACGGTTTTTTAGGCCCGCACGCCTTCCAAAGGGCAATGGCCCGTTTCCCGGAGGCCGAGGCCCGCCTCCTCTTCAAGATGATCTGCATGAAGTGCTACGCGCGGAACGCAATGCGGGCCACCCAGTGCCGGAAGTGTGGCAGCACGGACCTCCGGCCGAAGGCGCGGGAGTTCCGGCGGAAGTAGGGACGGAGGCGGTTCCCGGTTTCGTGGGGAAGCCCCTTTAAGTAACAACCGCGCTTCGTCGGCGGGGAGTGCCATGAAGGCGGATTTTGGGACGATTGCGCAGCGCATTGTGCGGGATTCTCTGAAGCTCACCTGGGACGATAAGGTCCGGGTTCACGCCACGGAACACGTCCTTCCCCTGGCCAGGGAGATCGTGAAGGAGGCCCGCCGGGCCGGCGCGGACACGATTTTCACGCTGGACTCGGACGACATCTGGTACGACGCCATGCTGAACCTGCCGATCGAATGGCTCCAGGAACCCTCGACCCTGAGGCAGGCCCTCCACGGGACCATGACGGCCCTGGTCTACGCCGGAGGCATTGAGGACCCTGGTCCCATGAGGGAGATCTCGGGAGAACGATGGCGGGCGAACTCCGAGGGGTCCCGGGCCACGGGGGAGCCCTGGGAAGATGATCCTGTGCGGTCCGTGTACGTCGGATTGGGAACCGTGACCGAGGCCCGAGCGAAGGTCTACGGCTTTGAATACGAGCCCTGGTACGAGTCGGTCCTGGCGTCCATGGCGGTCTCCCCCAAGACGATGGAGGCCAAGGCGAAGGGGG
Source organism: Thermoplasmata archaeon (assembly GCA_046759985.1). Taxonomy (GTDB): domain Archaea; phylum Thermoplasmatota; class Thermoplasmata; order RBG-16-68-12; family JAJISG01; genus JAJISK01. The sequence goes on along the minus strand of JBHIDH010000012.1, from coordinate 4,513 downwards.
TCGTAGGTCGTCTGAGAGGAGCCAAGGAGGGAAGATTGACGGCGCCCGGCGGCACGGACTTCCGTTTTGCCTTTCACGGTTCGGAACCCACGGCCTGGATTGGACGGCTGGACCCTGTGAAGGGCAAGAAGTCCACGTACTACCAATCCCTTCCCGAGGGATCGGTCGGGATCGCCCTTCGTCAGGGCAGCGGGGAGGGAAAGGTTGTCTCGACGACGCCCATCCCTTATGCGGGTGAGTGGATTCGCGGCCTATCCTGGACCTTTCAGAATGGCCGGCTCACGGCTGTCCAAGCCGAGGAGAACGCGAATCAGATGACCATGCGATGGGATGACGACAAGCGGGCCCGCGGGGCGGACCAGCTGGGGTCCTTGACCATCGGGGTCAACCCGAAGACGCAGTTCGGGTTCCTCAACGACGATATCGTGGAGGGTGCCGTCACTCTAAACATCGGGGATAACGAGGACTTCGACGGCACGAATATGAGCGACTTCACCTTCCCTCTCTTCCTCTCGGATGCGACCCTCGAGGTCGACGGCAAACCCCTCGTCTTGGACGGGGTCCTCAAAGTTTGAAACTGGCCGCGATGGAACCGCCGACCCTCGACGATATTCGCCAGGCGGAAGAGACCATTCGTCCCTACTTGGATCCGAGCCCCCTCTTGCCGTCGCCTGCGCTCTCCCAGCTCTTGGGCTTCGACGTCCACATCAAACTGGAGAGCCTTCTCCCGACGGGCTCCTTCAAGGTACGCGGCGGGATTAACCTCGTCTCCCAGCTCTCGGCGGCCGAGAAGCGGGCCGGGATTATCGCGGCTTCCACGGGCAACCACGGCCAGTCCTTGGCCTTCGCCGCAGGCCTTTTCGGGACGGAGGTCATCATCGGCGCCCCGGCGGACGCGAACCCCGTCAAGGTGGAGGCCATGGAGGCCCTCGGGGCCCGAGTGGTCCTCCACGGAAAGGACTTCGACGAGGCGCGCGAGTGGGTGGAGGCCGAGGCGGAGGCAGAGGGTTATCGCTATGTCCACTCCGCCAACGAACCACTCCTCGTTGCGGGAGTCGGGACCGCCGCCCTGGAGACTACGCGTCAGGATCCCGACGCCGACGTCTTCCTGGTCCCCGTCGGTGGGGGAAGCGGCGCCTCCGGATACAGCACGGTCATCCGCGCCCTCCGTCCCGAGGCCGAGGTCATCGGCGTCCAGTCCGGGAAGGCCCCGGCCCTCTACCGGTCCTGGAAGGAGCGGAAGATGGTGGAGATGCCCAGTTCCGACACCTTTGCCGAGGGCCTCCAGACCCGGGTTCCCTTTGCCCTGACCATGGACATCCTCTGGCGGAACCTGGACGACCTGGTGTTGGTCTCCGACGACGAAATCCGGCAGGGGGTGGCCACCTACCTCTGGAAGGCCCACCTGGTGGCCGAGGGCGCCGCCGCGGCCCCTCTCGCGGCCGCCTTCCGGTATCGGGAACGCTGGCAGGGGAAGAGGGTCGTCCTGGTGCTCAGCGGCCACAACATCGCGGAGGCGAAGCTCCGAGACCTCCTCGCCCGCTACGAACCCTTCGCCACCTGAGCCCGTGCCTTGGCCCGCTCGTTCGTCGGGCAGTCGAAGTCGATGCAGGTGGTCCACGGGCGACGACCCGCGAAAATCCTGACGCGGGGCGAGCCGCAGACCTCACAGGCCTCCGGGAGGGGCGTGACGAGCCCCCGCTGGGGCAGGGGATACGTGACGTTGCAGTCCGGGTACCCCGTACAGCCGACGAATCGCTTGCCCCCGCGAGCGCGTCGCTGCAGGAGATTCCCGCCGCAGGAGGGGCAGATGCCGATTCGATTCTCGGCGAGGAAGACCTCGCACCCCTCGTTGATGCACTTCTCCGCGGCCTTTCTTCCGGATGTGACCCGGACCGTGGGCACGCCGCACACCTCACACACGCTCCCCGAAGGTTCGACCACCCCGCCCTTGGGGAGGTTGTACGTGACCCGGCACTTCGGGTAGCCCTCGCAGCCGACGAAGGTGTTCCCCCAACGGGAGCGCTTGATCATGAGGTTGGACCCGCACTCGACGCAGGTCCCGAGGATGCGCTGTTCCCGCAGCGCCTCCTTGATCTCCTGCCCAATCTCCTCCTCGTGCTCCTGGAGGGCGTGGACGGCCTCGGAGAGCATCTCCTTGGACTCGGCCAGCACCTCCTCCAGCTCCTTCTCCCCGCGCGCGACGCGCTCCATCTCCTCCTCCAGGAGGGCCGTCATCTCCGACTTCGTGATGGGATGGACGTGGTCGCGCAGGGCGGTGATGAGGGTCTTGCCCGAGGGGGTGGGGTGAATCGGGTTCCCGTGGATGTAGCGCCGGTTGTAGAGCTTCTGGATGGCCTCGTGCCGGGTGGCCTTGGTGCCCAGCCCCTCCCGCTCCATCCGCTGGATCAGGCGTCCCTGGGTGTAACGGGCGGGGGGCTGGGTCTCCCCCTCCGCCATCTCGATCTGGAGGACCTTGACGTGTTCCCCCTCCGCCAGGCCCGGCAACCGGACCTCCTTGAGGGGACGATAGGGGTACACGGCCCGCCACCCGCGCTTCACGGTTCGCAGGCCCTTCGCGATGAACGTCTCCCCACGGATTTCCAGCGTCGCCTTCTTGGACTGGAGGAGGCTGTCGGGCGAGAGGGTGGCGAGGAACCGCCGGACAATGAGCTCGTAGACCTTCCATCGGTCGCCCCGCAGACTCGACCGCGTCGCCGCAGCGACGGGGTGAATGGGGGGGTGGTCCGTACTCTGCCGCTTCCCGCGGGTGGGGTACCGTCGCATCTTTCCGGCCACGCGCCTCGCGTCCTCGCCAAGACTCGAGGCCTCCAGTTCCCGGAGGATGTCTCGGAGCGGGAGGCTCTTCGGGTAGACGGTGTTGTCGGTCCGTGGATAGCTGATGAGGCCCTTGTTGTAGAGATCCTCGGCGACCCGCATGGCTCGGTAGGCGGTCAAGCCGACCTGGGTGGCCTGGCCTAGGAAGGAGGTCGTGTTGAAGGGCGCCGGCGGTTTCTCGGCCCTCTGGCCGACTTCGAATTGGGCCACGGTCGCCTCGTCCGCCCCTTCGAGCCGCCCCATCGCCGTCGCCGCCTCCTTCCGGTCCCAGAAGCGGCCTGCCCCGTGGTCGCCTACGAACGTTTGCTCCTCCTTCTCCAACGTCGCCTGGATGTTCCAGAAGGGCTCGGGGTTGAAGGCATCGATTTCCTCCTCGCGGGCCACGATGAGGGCGAGGGTGGGGCTCTGGACGCGTCCGATGCTCAGGTAGTCCTTCCAGCGCTGGTCCGCCGCCAGGGAGACGACGCGGGTAAGGGTCGCGCCCCACGCCAGGTCCACGAACTGCCGCGTTGCGGCCGACCGGGCGAGGGAATGGTTCAACTCCTCGGGCTCCTCGAAGGCCCGTAGGACCTCGGGCGCCGTCAGGGCGCTGAAGCGGGCGCGCCGCACCGGGACGTCCGGGCTGACCTGTCGGATGATCTCGAGGGCCTCGACGCCGATGAGCTCCCCCTCCCGGTCGTAGTCCGTCGCCACGATGACCTCTTCCACGCCGTAGGCGAGGACCTGGAGGGCGCTCATGATGCCCCGTTCCGTGGTCTTCTTGATGGGCTCGGCCCGAATCAGCTCCTGCGGGTCGATGCGGGACCACGAGGCGAGCCGCCGGGGGTAGTCCCACTCCACGATGTGGCCCTTCAGCCCCATCACCGCCCACTCGTCCCCGCCCTTTTCGAAGTGGTACGTGGGAACCTTGCCGAGCGTCTCCCGGCGGAACTCGCCCCCGGAGAGGATGGCCGCGATCTTCTTGGCGGCCATGTTTTTCTCGGCGACAACGAGCCTCTTCACAGTCAATTCGATGGCTGGCCCCTCTTATATAACCGTTCGGGAGCGGTTTTCAGGAGTTGACGCGGCCCGGACGGTCGATGCGGAAACTCCGGTAGTTGCTACGTTCACTAGGATAGATATTATATAATACGTATCCTATCACCGGGTCGGAGGTACCGGAGTGAAGGGGGTGACTTTCTCGGGATTGAGGCAAGGGGCCAAATGTGCGAACGAAACCCGGTCGGGGAGAGGGTCTTGGAGAATTGCGCCGGTAGTGATAGCGGTTCTTCTCCTGAGTCCCATGCTTTGGGTCTCAGGATCCGTGTCTGCCCTCCCGAACATTCCCTCGGTCTCGGTGAGGGAGGTTGCAGGTCCGCGTCTCGAGATTACGATTGGGACGATGACGGTCGAGATGATTGAGCATGCCGGGGGATATCTTTTCACATACAGACAGGCGGGTGCTGTGTATCGGGTTGCCGTTGTTGAGAGCCCTGACGGCGTTCGATATTCTATCGATGGCGGGGCGTGGAGAGGAGTTCCCCTGGAGTTCGAACGGACGCCCTCCGTGGTCGAAAAGTCGTTTGCTGGTTCAATCCAGGGCCCAGACTTTCATCGTGACACCCGATATTGGTGGGACGGGGTCCGGTTCATGCGAGGTTATCCGACAGTATACCCTCATCCTGATCGTGACTAC
>JBHIDH010000011.1:0-38211 GCA_046759985.1 Thermoplasmata archaeon | reverse complement strand
CAGTACTTCACCTCCGAGTACAGGCCCGTGCGAGGCATCGCCGCCGCCAGCGAGAGCGGCGCCGCCATCAACGTGATCGAGGGGATGTCGGTTGGCTTCCTCAGCACGGTCCCGCCCATCCTCGTCGTGGCCGGCGCGACCCTGGGGGCCTTCCTCCTTTCGGGGCTCTACGGGATCGCCATTGCCGCCGTGGGGATGCTCGTCACCTTGGCGATGCTCCTCTCCACGGACGCCTACGGCCCCATCGCCGACAACGCCGCGGGCATCGCCCAGATGAGCGGGCTTGGGCCGGAGGCGCGGGAGCGGGCGGAGGCTCTGGACTCCGTGGGGAACACGACGGCGGCCATCGGGAAGGGGTTCGCCATCGCCTCGGCGGCCCTCGCCGCGCTCGCGTGGATCGCGACCTTCCTCGTCATCGCGGACGTGAGCGTGGTAGCGGTGCTCCGGATTCCGCTGGGGATCGAGGAAGTCCGGGTCTTCATCGGCCTATTGATCGGCGGCCTCCTCGCCTTCGTCTTCTCCTCATTGACCCTCCGGGCCGTCAGTTCGGGGGCCTTCGAGGTGGTCCGCGAGGTTCGCCGCCAGTTTCGCGAGACGCCAGGCCTGCGTGAGGGGACCGCGAAGCCGGACTACGAAGCGGCCATCTCCCTGGTGACCCGGCGGGCCATCCGCGCCATGTTCCTTCCCGGCCTCCTCGTCCTCCTGGTCCCCCTCGTCATCGGGTTTGGGCTGGGGCCGCAGGCCCTGGCCGGCCTCCTCCTCGGGGCCCTCTTCGTGGGCTTCCTTCTGGCGGTCACCATGGCCAACTCGGGCGGGGCGTGGGACAACGCGAAGAAGCTCATCGAGTCGGGCCTGTACGGGGGGAAGGGCGGGGAGGCCCACAAGGCCGCCGTCATCGGCGACACGGTGGGGGACCCGTTCAAGGACACCGCGGGACCGTCCCTGAACATCCTCATCAAGCTCGTGGGGAAGGTGGCGGTCATCTTCGCCCCTCTGTTCGCGCTGGTCGCCTTCTGAGAAGCGTGGGACACCGCGTAAGGCAAGGATATACCGGAGCTCGCTTATCTCGCCTCCTTCCGTTCCGCCTCGTGAGGCGGGGCGACAGGCGGCGCAGCTGGAGCGATGGTCGTGCCAGTCCAGGCGAAGCTGGAATTGGATGAAGAGAAACTGGATCGTGGCAAGGAATATCAGAATACTGTTTTGTTCGCACACCTGCTGAACCTGATTCTTCTTTCGCTCGCTGCATTGGCGTCTCTTGTGAGCGGCATTTCGGTTCTGGTGGAGGAGTGTATCGCCCGGTGGCGTCGTCTTTTTCTACACCCTCGTCGGATTCTTCATCATCGGGACCCTTGGCGTGCCGTTCCGGGCCCTAAGGCACAAGCTGGATCGCGCATACGGAATCTATGACTACTCGTGGTCGGAGTGGATAGGGAGGGGGCTGGGCTTTGGATTCTTCCGCATGATCTACATTCTGACCGCAGTTTCTGTTCTGTATTGGACAATTCGAACTTACGGGCAGCTCTGGTGGTCTGTCGCCTGGGGTTTCCTGGCCTCTTGGATTGTCGCCAGGACCTACCTTGAGTCCGTCATCACCGTCCCGTATCTGTTTCGGCCCGCCCGGCCACCTCCCCAGCAGCTTCGGGGCACGCTAACTGCGCTGGCAGCCCGGGAGGGAATCAAAGCCCCGGGTGTTCGGTTGATCACCTCGAGAAAGTCGGTCCCCAAGGCCATCGTCTCGAGCTCGGGTATGGGGAACACGAAGAGGATCTTTGTCAATGACCACTTCCTGGCCCACTACACGTCCGATGAGATTGAGGCGGTCCTCTCGCACGAACTGGGGCACCAGGTCCACAAGGACACGGCTTTCCGCATCCTTCTAACCCTGGGAATTTCTGCTGCGGGCCTCTTCCTTGCGAACAGCTTCGTACAGGCGGCCTCGGGACTCTTTGGCATTCCGGACCTCTCAAACATCTCGACCCTTCCCCTATTCGTCATCTTCTTCCTCATCTTCTGGACCCTGGCGGACGTGCTTCGAAACTCGGCTGCGCGGAGGCAGGAACGCCGGGCGGACAGCTACGCATCGTCCGCGACAGGGAATCCTAGGGCCCTGAGCACTGCTCTGCTCAAGATGAACAACGAGTGGCTCGGAGACGCTCGCGCTCACCGTCTCGTAGAAATCTTCTTCTACACTCACCCCTCCACTCTCGGGCGCGTCAAGGGATTGCTCGGATACGACCCGTCGGTTCTGTCCAGTGCCTAGAGGAGCGACGCGGGGGACGGAAGATGACCAGCAACGCTTAAGAGTCCGAATGAGCTAACGACCTCGGAAGGGTGTGACGGCCATAGCGGCGGGGATACACCCGGTCCCGTCCCGAACCCGGAAGTTAAGCCCGCCTGCGTTCCCTCTGGTACTGCGGTGCGAGAGCCCGTGGGAAGGTTGGCCTCGCAAGGGGTCGTGGCCCCCTGGTCTAGGCGCGCTAGCCCGGTTACTTCGGTAACCGGGTGAACCGTTGCCGTTGACGGCCAACGGGTCCGCGGAACGCTGTCAGCCCTTCCCTCACGCTTCTCCGGCCCCGGCCAGGATGCCGTCCAGGTCGGTTCGGGTCAGGCCCTCTCCGAGAATCCCGTCGGTCCTCCCCAGGATGTTCCCCCCCTCGAAGAGAATCAGCGTGGGAACCACCTGAATGCGATAGGTGTCCCACAGGGGATTGATCTCCTCCGAGATGTCCACCTCGACCTTCTTGATCGCGCCCGTATCGGTCGCCCGAAAGAGGGGGAGGAACCTCTGGCAGAAGCCGCACCAGGCCGCGAAGAAGAGGGCCAGGACCGGCTCTTCGGCATCGAGGACCGCCTTCTGGAACTCGTCGGGCGTGGTGACCTGCCCCATCCCCTCCTCCTAGCGCCTCCTTCCATATCAAGGGGGCGGGGGAGCCTTTATAGCGACCCCTCCATACCCCTCCACTTCTGTGTGGTGGGATGGCTAACCTCAGCTGCAGCCAGGAAATGAAGAGCTACCTGGAGGGGCTGAATCGCGAAGCGGACCGGTGCTACGCCCTCGCCCGACGGGCCCGGGCCCAGGGACTCGACCCCGAGTTGACGGTCGAGATCCTCGCGGCAGAGGACCTGCCTAGCCGGGTGGAGCGGCTCCTCGAGGTGTACGGGCTCCAGGGGGTGGCGCAGCGAATCCGCGAACTGAGCGTCCACCACGATCGGGAGGAGACATCCCTCGTGCTGGCGCGGGAGTTGGCCCAGGAGCCGGGCCGGACCGTGGAGGTGCGCATCGAGCGCGCCATCCGGGCCGGGCTTGCCCTCCTCACGGAGGGCGTCGTCGTGGCTCCCCTAGAGGGGCTCGGTGGCGTCCAGGTCAAACGGAACGAGGACGGGAGCAGCTACCTGGACGTCTACTACGCCGGTCCCATCCGCTCCGCCGGGGGAACGGCCCAGGCCCTCAGTGTCCTCATCGCGGACGTGGTCCGCCGGGAACTGGGCATCGGGGTGTACCGCCCGACCAAGGAAGAGGTGGAACGGCTCAAGGAGGAAATTCCCCTCTACAAGCGCCTCCAGCATCTGCAGCACACCCCCTCGGAGGAGGACATCGAGCTCGTGATGGGCCATTGCCCGGTGGGTATCAACGGAGAGGGGACGGAGGAGGTGGAGATCAGCGGCCACCGGGACCTCCCCCGGGTGGAGACGAACCGCATCCGCGGCGGGGCCTGCCTCGTCATCGCCGAGGGACTCTGCCTCAAGGCGCCCAAGATTCTCAAGCACGTCCGCAACCTGAAGATCGGCGGCTGGGACTTCCTCACCCGCTACCTGGAAGAGCACGAGAACGGGGAGGAGGAGACCGAGCAGGAGCCCCGCTTCATCCAGAACATCATCGCCGGTCGACCGGTCCTGGCCCATCCGAGCCGGAAGGGAGGCTTCCGCCTCCGGTACGGCCGGACCCGGGCGACGGGCCTCGCGGCCCTCGGGATGCACCCCGCCACGATGCATCTCCTGGATGACTTCATCGCCATTGGGACCCAGATCAAGATCGAGCACCCGGGGAAGGCGGGGGCCATCTCCCCCTGTGCGTCCCTTGAGGGGCCCCTGGTTCTCTTGAAGGACGGGAGCCTCGTGGAGGTGTCGACCCTCGCGGAGGCCCACAGGCTGAGGTCCGATGTGGAGAGCGTGGTGGATCTGGGGGAGCTTCTCGTGGCCGTCGGCGAGTTCCTGGAGAACAATCACGTCCTCCTCCCGGGAGCCTACGGCCTGGACTGGTACCGGGCGGAGCTCGAGGCCCGCCTCGGCCGTCTCCCGGAGAACTGGGAACGACCGTCCTTCGAGGAGGCCGTGCGCTGGTCTCGGGAGCACGACATCCCGCTGCACCCCCGCTACAACCTGTTCTGGCACGACCTCTCCGTCCCGGAGCTTCGGGCGCTGCGGCGGAGCCTCGCGGAGAGAGGGCAGTGGGTCGAGGGGCGGCTCGAGCTGCCCGCCCGGGACGACCTGACGGCCCCCCTTGTGGAGCTGGGGGCTCCCTTCCGCCAACGGGGGAAGCGCGTCCAGGTCGGACGCCACGGGGCCGCCCTCCTCCTGGCGCTGGGCCTCGAGGTGTCGGGAGAGGCGCTTCGGGCCGGAGACGACATGGAGGCCACGGAGGCATTGGAATATGTCTCGCGCCTCTCCGGGATACGTCACCGACCCCGAGGCCCCACCCGCATAGGGGCACGCATGGGCCGCCCGGAGAAGGCGCGCCCGCGTCTCATGAAGCCGCCGCCCCATGCCCTCTTCCCCCTCGGCGTCCAGGGAGGCCCGCAACGGCTCCTGGACAAGGCGCTGGAGAAGGAGGAGCTCGTCGCGGAGGTGGGGTTGCGAAAGTGCACGGAGTGCGGCCGGTCGTGGTTCCTGCCGTGCTGCCCGTGTGGCGGCCATACGGTCCATGGGGGTCGCACTGTCGAGGAGGCGGTCCCCCTTCGGGAGGTGTACAATCGGGCCCTGAAGGCCCTGGGCCTCTCGCGGATGCCCGGGGTCAAGCTGGTCCAGGGGATGATTTCCCGGCTGAAGACCCCCGAGCCGCTGGAAAAGGGGCTCCTGCGAGCGAAGCACGAGATTCACGTCTTCAAGGACGGGACCTGCCGGTTCGACATGACGAACCTGCCTCTCACCCATTTCCGGCCGGGGGAGGTCGGCCTCCCGGTGGGGCGGGCCCGGGAACTCGGATACGAACACGACGTCGCGGGGGACCCCCTGGAGGGGGAGGACCAGCTTGTGGAGCTACGTCCCCAGGACCTGGTCGTCTCCCGAGACTGTGCGGCCCACATGGTCCGCGTGGGTCGCTTCGTGGACGACCTCCTCGTGCACGTCTACGGGATGAAGTCCCACTACGGATTCGAGGTCCCCGAGGACGTCATCGGTCACCTCGTGATGGGCCTGGCCCCCCACACCTCCGTGGGCGTCCTGGGCCGCATCATTGGCCTGACCCGCGCGCGGGCCTGCTTCGCCCACCCCTTCTTCCACGCCGCCAAGCGCCGGGACGCGGACGGGGACGAGGACTCGGTCATTCTCCTCCTGGACGGGCTGCTTAACTTCAGCCGCGGCTTCCTGCCCGAGAAGCGGGGCGGGCTCATGGACGCCCCCCTGGTCCTGAGCACCCGCATCGACCCCAGAGAGGTCGACCGGGAGGTCCAGAACCTCGAGGTGTGTACGGCGTACCCCTTGGCGTTCTTCGAGGCGGCGGAAAGGGGGCGGCACCCTCGGGAGGTGGAAGACCTGGTTGACACGGTGGCCAAGCGAGTCGGCTCCGTCCTGCAATTCGAGGGGTTCGGGTACACCCACGAGATGGAGCGGTTGGACGAGGCCCCGTTGCACACGTCCTACACGGAGGGGGGCATGCTGACCAAGATCGAGGGGCAACTCGCCTTGGCGAACCGCATCCGGGCCGTGAACGCCGAGGACGTGGTCGCCCGCATCATCAATCACCATTTCCTACCCGACCTCATCGGGAACCTACGGGCCTTCACCAGCCAGCGGTTCCGGTGCACGAAGTGCAACGCCAAGTACCGGCGCATCCCCCTCGCCGCGATCTGCCTCCGGTGCGAGGGGAAGCTCACCCTGACCGTCCACAGGAGCGGGGTGGTGAAATACCTGGAGCTCTCCAAGCGGATCGCGGAGGAGTACGAGATCTCCCCCTATCTGAGACAGCGCATCGGCCTCGTGGAGGAGGCCATCGCCTCCGTCTTCTCCGATGAGAGCCGGCAGGTGGTGCAGCTCGAGGACTTTATCTAGGGCGGCCAGGCGCGGGGCCCTATGCCCGACGCGCCCGTCCGATGAGCCAACCCGAGGCAAAGAGGGCCCCCAGGCCGGCGACCAAGGCGATGATCCCACCGAGGAGGATGTCGACCCAGATCTCCTCGGGCGTGAAGAGGGCGAGCAGAAAGGCCAACAGGCCCACACCCAGCAGGACGCCGCCCGCCTTCCCCACGGCGGGGAGGCGAAGGGAGTATCCGCATTGGGGACAGACGAGGGCTCTGGGGTCCTCGGGGGCGACGCGGCAGCGGGGGCAACGGTCCGCCATCCCTCGGGGACGATTGGACGGAACTACTAAAAGCTGGCGCCGTCCGCGACCTCTCGCAGGATTGCCCGCATGGCCGTGGCGAAGGGTTCCTCCCCGAAGCGCCGGGACTGCGCCTCCGCCTCGGCTCGCACGGCGAGGAGGGCCTGATCGTCGAGGCTTTGAATCTTCTGGACGAAGGCCTCCGGGTCCGGCGGCAGCAGCCAGCCCGTCCTCCCATCGCGCACGGTCTCCGGATAGCCACCCTCCCGGGTCGCCAGGACCGCCTTCCCCGAGGCCATGGCCTCGATGGGCGTCAGGCCGAAATCCTCGTCGGCGGCGGTGGCGAGGACGCCCCGGCATCGGGCGTAGAGGTCCACCAGCTCGTCCTCGGTGATCTCCCCGAGGAGGGTGACGTTGGGGGGTGGGTCGAGGCCAGCCACGTACCGGGCACTGTGGTCCCCCGGAGCCCAGCCCCCCACGACCACGAGGCGCTCTCCGGGAAGGCGGCGGAAGACCTCGAGCTGCAGGTCCACGCGCTTCTCCGGGTACAGCCGGTTCACGCTCAGCCAGAAGTCCCCCAGCTCCCGAAAATGGAAGCGAGAGGTGGCCACGGGAGGGTAGACGATCCGGGCGTCTCGGCCGTAGTAGCGGCGGATGCGACGACGGACGTTTTCGCTGATGGCGAGGATGACGTCGATGTCGTCGACGGACGCCCGATCAAAGCGGGAATGAACCCGGGTCCAGGCCCGATACAGAGGACGCTGCGGCGGAGGCAAGCTCGCCAAGAGGGCGGCCCGCCGGTCGTAGAAGGCCCGGACGGGGGTGTAGCAGTAGAGGACGCCGGGCTCGTGCCGGCCTCCCGCGTAGTGGGCCCAGTTCCCCGAGAAGACGTAGGCATCGAAGTCGGGGGCGACGGCCCGGGCGAACCGCCATGAGGCGTGGATCTGTTTCAGCGGTGCTTGCAGGACGAGGGGACCCAGGTCATGGGTCCGGACCCGCTCCCCGCCGAGGCGTGCGAGGACCTCGGGCCGGAGATGGGTGGTGAAGAGGTCCGCGTCGAGGGCCCTGGCCAGGGTGAGCATGGCCTTCTCGCCGCCCCCGATCTTGTCGAAGTAATCGTGGAAGATAGCGAAACGCATGGCCGGGGGCACGATGCGTCTCATGGGGCATCAAGGTTAATATCGCCCACTCGGGATGTCCACGCGTGAGACGCTCGACGGCCTTCGCCCTGCTCGCCCTCGTCCTCCTCTCCGTCTACATTCGCCTCGTGCCCGTGACACAATACCTCTACTGGGGGGCGGACTTCGGGGAGTACTTCGGCCTCATCCGGACCGTCTTCGAGACGCAGCCGCTGCCCTCCCCTTACCTCGGATGGGGGGTCACCTATCCGGAGTTCCCGGGAATGTTCGTGCTCACGGCCGCCGTGGCCTGGGCCGGGGTTCCGCTGGAGGCCGCCGCCGTGCTCCTGGTGCCCGTCCTCGCCGCCCTCGTCGTGGTCCCCGTCTTCCTGCTCACCCGCGAGGTCACCCACCGGGACGGAGGCGCCCTCCTGGCCGCGGCCATCGTCGCCGTCGTGACCCCCCATGCGTACCCCTCCTCCCACGCCATTCCCGGGGCCCTGGGGGACCTCCTCTTCGTGACCGGCCTCCTCCTTCTCGTCCGGCTTCGCACCGACGTCCGGATGCTCGGGCTGCTGGTCCCCCTCGCCCTTGCCCTCGTCCCCCTCCACCACCTCTCGAGCTATTTCCTGATCATCGCGACCTTCTTCGTCGCCCTCTTCCGCGTCCTTCTGGGCGCCCAGTGGCGCGAGATTCGCCGGGAGAACGCCTTCCTCGCCTTTCTCGTGGCCGTCAACGTCGCGTACTGGATCGGCTACGCGCAGACCTTCCGGCTCTTCCTCGGCTTCGAGCGGGTCCCCCCCTTCCTCACCGCTGGCCTCCTCATCCTCCTGCCCTTCGCCCTCTACCCCCTGGCCAGGGTGCGGGACCGGGTCGCCTGGAAGTACCGCCCCCGCCTTCCCCCTGCCCGCAGGGCCTGGCGCGTCCTCCTGGCGGTCGCCCTTTTCGTCACGGGCCTGCTCCTCATTAGCACCCGGGTCCCGATCCCGGGAACGAACATCCTCACGGCGCCCCTTACCCTCCTTTACGCCCTGGCTTTTCTTCCCCTCCTCCTCCTGGCGGTGCCGGGTCGGAAGCCCTTCGACTTTCTCCCCCAAGGAACCCTCATCACGGGGGCCTTCCTGGCCCTGAGCCTCTCGTGGATCGTCGGGAGCGGGGTCGCCCCGACGTTCCTGGTCCCCTACCGGCACTTCGAGTACATGACAAGCCTCACGGCCGTGTTCGCCGGCATGGGGGCCGTCCTCCTCGTCCGGGTGACGGGCGCCCGCATCCTCGTCCCCCTCCTGGCCGGCCTTGTCATCCTGGCGGCGGCCGCCGCCATCCCGCCCCGGGATGTCCTGGCCAACCACTTCGAAGGGACACGCCCCGAAGCCCTCGCAGGGGTCGCCTGGGCTGGGGCTCACCTCCCTTCGCTCACGGCCACGGACCATCGCGTCTCGTCCATCCTCTTCGGCTTCGCGGGGGTCCGGGGCACGTGGGACACGGTGTCGGCCCCCCTGCATGCCTCGACCTTCGCGGCGGCCCGGGGGGAGATGATCGCGACAATAGCGCGCGAACGCATTGACTTCGTCTTCCTGGACCAGGACCTCCTCGCGGGGGCGACCCTGTTTCCCTGGGATCCCGCCCTCCCTCTCTCGCCCGAGGCCCAGGCCAAGTTCCTAGGGCCACACTATCTCAAGCTCTACGACGACGGCTACGCGCAGGTGTTTTGGGTGAATTGGGGCACCGCTTGAATCCCCGAAGATCGGCCGCGGGTTACTGGGGAACGGCCTCGTAGCAGACGTTGCAGTTGCCCAGGTCGGCAATCCTGCGGTGGAAATTGCAGAACCGATCGGTGTACATAATCTGCCAACAGACGGCGTTCACGCGGCCGATCTGGGTGGGGCGGGGGAGCCCCTCCGCGATGTCCCGGGCGAGGTCCACGACGAACACCTCGAGCTCCGGGAAGAGGGTGAGGACCCCATCGTCGTACCCCCGCGCGTGGGTGTTGTAGTGGCTCACCGTCGCCTGCGTGACCCCCAGATGATCGGCCACCTCCACCTGCTTCATCCCGTATTCCTCGAGAAGGAGGCGGGCGAGGCGGGCGCGAATCGTGGGAAGGATCTTGTGAACAACGATTTCGTAGGGCTGGAGCATCGGGCCCCCCGACACGGTTCGAGAAGGGGTGGAGGATATTTAATCGTATGTTGGGACAGGGAACCCGACGGGGATCCGGGGTCCGGACCCGGGTCCTCCTCGGTCAACCCGGGAGGAGCCACGACCGGAAGCGACAGGCGTCGTCGCCGCGCCCGAGGCAGTCGGTCTCGGCGATTCGGAGGTTCGCCCCGAGGCTCCCCCTGACCCATCCGGCACCCAGCCCCTCGAAGAAGGCGCAGATGGGTTTCTTCCGCACCCCGTTTCCCTGGGCCCCCCTGGCAATGACGGTGCCCTCGCGAAAGGTCCAGCCCAGCTGCTGCCGCTCGTCGTCGTAGGTGAGCTCGCTGGTCCCGAAGCCGGTTCCCGCGAGGATGGGGGGCATCGCCAGGAGAATCTCGGTTCTGGGGAATTGGGGATTCCGGGCGCGGTCGAGGGCCACGGCGCTCTCGAGGCCCGCATGGTAGCCGACCTCACGGGACAAGTCCCGGGCGGGGGGATAGAGGGTCACGTCCTCCAACACCTCCATCAGCTCGAGAAGGATGGGGGACCAGACCACGGCCGGCGAGCGGGGTCGTCCCCCGGGCGGGGGCCCCTGGTTCCGTTCCCAACGGAACCCCGTGGGGAGCACGGTCTCGAAGTAGTCCTCCACCGACTCCACCGAGAGGGTGACCCTGTGGACGGTCATCGTGCCGGTCCTCGGGTCGTTCGATGCTCGAGGTCGACGTATAAGGATTTCCCGCTCAGAATCGAAGATGCAAACAGACGAGGCCCGCGGTCGCCGGGGAGTCTGGGCGAACCTGACCCCTCAGAAGACCTTCATCAGGTTCGAAGCCGTGGACAGGGACTCACGGCCGTCGCGACGGAGCCGGCGCCCGAGGGCGCCCTGAGCCAACTCCGTCTTGTTCCGCTCCTCGAACTGCTCGAGAATCTCGTGCATCCCCTCCCGGAGTGCCTCGTCGTCCTTCCCCTCGATCACGAGGACGAGCATGCAGAACCGGCCCTTCTCGACGAGGACACGCACGGGGCCGTGATCCAGGGCCTCGAAGGGCTCCCAGCGGGCGGAGGGGTAGGCCTGTTCGACAAACTCAAGGATGCCCTCCAACGCGTAGGAGAGGCGGTCCCCGTCCTCCACCAACGAGCTCCCGAGGCTGCGGGAGGCGATCATCTGGCCTCCGTACCCCACGAGGCAGCCGTAGAGGATCGTCGCACCCTGTGGCATTCCGGAGGAAAATCTCAGGAATCTACAATATAAAACAACGCATCCCAATATCGCATATGTGAGCAGACCGTGTCACTTGTCGACGCGGAGACTGGCATGGCCTTGGACGTCGTGGTGGCGCACGACCACCCGGTAGTCTCCTGCCGGGACGTGGTCGGGGAGCTGCAGTTCGACGGCGAACCGGCCGTTGGCATCCGTCGTCGTCTCGGCCACGACGACCTCGACGCCGTGCGCATCCTGGAGGGCTACGTCGAGGGCCTTCGAAGCCGAACCCTCTGACATGAGCTCCCCCGCGACGCGAATGGGAGTTCCCGGGGCGGCGGTGGAGGGGGTGGCCGCCACGCCCACGACCTGCGCCCGTGGGATCCGATCCCCTGCTCGTCGGGCGCCCTTGTGAAGGACCACGGGGCCCTTGGATCCGTCGACCGAGAAGGCCACGACCTCTCCCACGAAGGCCGTGTGGTCTCCCATCGGAATCTGTTGCCGCACCCGGCACTCCGCATTCAGCAGGGCACCGTGAATCAGAGGGGCCCCGATCTTCTCGGCCGGGTACGCGTCGAAGAGGTCGCTGGAGAACTTGTCCACCTCGTGGCCAGTAAAGTGGCCCGCAAAGGACATGGCGTTCACCAGGTCCTCCGGCAGGATGTTCACCCCGAACTCCCGGGTCTCTTCGATGGCCTCGTAGGTCGCCTTCCCGGGGCGTATGTGGACGGAGATGAGGAAGGGGTCGTAGGAGACATGAAAGGTCCACTCGGCGGCCATGACGTTGTCGCCGGAGCTGCCACGGGTGGTCACCAGGGAGACGCCCGTCGTGAACTGACGGTACGCATCGCGTACGCCGGCCACTGCCATGCGTTCCTCACGGAGGGCATGGGTGAAAAACGTGACGCAATCCTCTGGAAGGCCTCCGGGGTTCCTGGATCTCCTGGCCCGACAATTACTTCTAGGCCTCCTTGCTCCTTTCGAGCCAACGCCGCCGTAGCTCAGCCGGTGAGAGCGACGGTCTTGTAACCTCGCGGGATAACCGTAGGTCAAGGGTTCGAATCCCTTCGGCGGCTTGCCCCTTACCTAGCCTCTCCTCCGCCTCCACAGCAGGAAGGCAGCAACAGCTGCCGCAGCGCCCCCTCCCACGCCAACAACGAGGAGAACCATCGGTGAAACCTCGAAGCCTGGCGGGACTACGACGGTCACGGTCAGAGAGTCCGTATCGGCGTTGCCGGCCGCGTCTCGGACCGTGAGCGTGACCGTGTAGGTTCCCGGATCTGTGTAGATGTGGAACGTCGTCTCGCCAGTTCCCGTCGTCTCGTCCCCAAAGTCCCACTCGTAGCTGACGATCGCCACGTCGTCGGAGGAAGCGCCGGCGTCGAAGGATACCGTGTCTCCGGCGTTCGCTGTTAGGTCCTTTCCAGCTAGCGCCGTTGGCTTGACGGTGTCGACCCTCACGGCGATGCTGACGGTAGCCGTGTTGCCGGACGTGTCCGTCGCCCGGGTGGAGATCGTGTTTGGTCCCTCGGAGAGGGTGAGCGTGGCGGACCACGAAGTGGTACCCGTAGCGAGGACCCAGGTCATTCCGTCGGTGCTGAGTTCTATTCTGTCAACGCCGACATCGTCCGATGCGGTGCCTGTGACCGTAACCGACGTCGAGGGGAGCGTCCCACCATCGGCCGGAGAGGTGATGACGAGGTCGGGGGGAACGATGTCCTCCGCGTACCGGTTCGCCCAGATGTTAGAGCGGGTGCTGTCGAACTGGGCCCACACCGCGACCGCGTTGCCCAGCAGGTCGACGGCGACCTCCGCCCCAAGAGCGTCGCCCGCATCGTCGGTCTCGATCAGCTCGGCCGTGCCCCATCCGATGCCGGGGACAAAGAGGTTCGCCCAGATGTTAGAGCGGGTGCCATCAAACTGGTCCCACACCGCGACCGCGTTGCCCTCTGGGGCGACGGCCACATGCGCCCGGTAAGCGTTGCCCGCCTCGGTCTCGACTAGCTCGGCGATGTCCCACCCGGCCCCGGGCACGAAACGGTTCGCCCAGATGTTAGAGCCGGTACCGTCGTCCTGCTCCCAGACCGCGATCGCGTTGCCCTCTGGGGCGACGGCCACATGCGGGTCGCGAGCGTCGCCCGCATCGTCGGTCTCGATCAGCTCAGCGGTGCCCCATCCGACCCCAGGGACAAAGCGGTTCGCCCAGATGTTAGAGTGGGTGCCGTCGAACTGGTTCTGGTCCCACACCACAACCGCGCTGCCCTGCGAGTCGACGGCCACATGCGCCTGGAAAGCGTTGCCCGCGTCGGTCTCGATCAGCTCGGCGGTGCCCCACCCGGTACCGGGGACAAAGCGGTTTGCCCAGATGCTGGCACGTGGGTCGAACTGGGTCCACACCGCGACCGCATCGCCCTGTGGGGCGACGGCCACCTCGGCCCCGAAAGCACTTGCCGCGCCGTTCTCAATCAGCTCGGCCGTGCCCCACCCGACGCCGGGCACGAACCGGTTCGCCAGGATGCTGAAGCCGGTCCCGTCCGACTGGTACCATACAGCCATCGCGCTCCCAGCGGCGTCCATCGCGATCTGCGGATTAAACGAGGGGCCCGCATTGTCCGTCTCGATCAGCTCCGCAGTGCCCCACCCGACGCCGGGCACGAAGCGGTTCGCCCAGATGTTGAAGCGGGTGCCGTCGTCTTGCTCCCACACCGCGATGGCGTTGCCCTGTGGGTCGACGGCGACCTGCGCCCCGAAAGCGGTGCCCGCATCGTCGGTCTCGATCAGCTCGGCCGTGCCCCATCCCATGCCGGGCACGAAGCGGTTCGCCCAGGTGTTAAAGCGGGTGCCGTCCGACTGGGCCCACACCGCGACCGCGTTGCCCTGTGGGTCGACGGCGACCTGCGGGTTGAAAACGTCGCCCGCATCGTCGGTCTCGATCAACTCGGCCGTGCCCCACCCGAATCCCGGCTCGGCGGCCACCGGCATGACGGGAAGCCCCCACGCGAGAATCATCCCGATAGTGAACGCGATCATCGATACAGTTCGGGTCAATTCCAACTCCCCCCCGTCCCGATGGTAACTGGGATTTCTATCTCCGCCGTGTTACCCTCCCCGTGGCAGGGGACTGCAAGCGCCAGGATAAGTTTTCCCACTAACGGCTTCTGCGCGGGTCTGATCCTCCTCAAGGTGTGACTCAGATCTCTTTTATCCAAACCAGCCACTGAAAGTCCGGGGAGGCGTCGATCTTGTAGAAAAATCTCCCTGGACCGGCGAGAGTATTCGACAGACCTTGTATTGATGAGCCGGGAAACCGGGACGCGTCCACCTCCCATGAATCGATCGGGGTAACCCCTCCTTCCTCATAGATCTCATAACTGAAATGGGATTCGTCCCCACGCCCAGATGTCATTTCCCACCATAACTGCCACGAATCTGAACTCACTTCAAAAACGTCTGACGTAAAGCTACCAGTCCGAAACCGTGGCTCAAGGTCAAGTGGCTCACCACCTGTTTTAAAAGTGACGACTCCACCAGAGACTTCCCAAGCAGTGCCCTCGAAGTCTGACATATGGAAATCATAGGAATATTCAGTGCCTCTCTTCAAATCCCTGATCCACCAGCGGAAAGTGTCCAACGCGGGGGAGGCCTTGACCGGGGGAAAGACTTGCTTTGAATCATTGCTATCTGTTTCCCAAAGGGTGAACCAGACTCTGATATTATTGCCACTACCACCTCGGGAATTGATTTTTCCATGCATCATGACACTACTATTTCCGACATCTGTAGGAGGCAATGTGGTAACTGAAGGGCCTCCAGGACCTTCTATCTCAGGGAGACCTCCGCTCAGGAGAACGTAACCGCCAACACTCGCAGCAGCAGCGACTATCACCACAACAACCAGAGTGATCAGTTTTCGGGTCATCCTTCTCCCTGACATCCGGCACAGGATGCCTGCGCGCTCCGCACTACGGGAACTCCGACAATGACTATCAGCCCTCCCTTGCCGTCCTTACTCCCCCGTAGCATGGAAGTGGGGATCCCGTGATAAAGTCTCACACGTGCCGATTCTTCTTCGCCTCGTCGCAGAGGGGGAGGGCTCCTCGTCTCGAGGCCGGGTCCACGTGTGCCCTTCAGAAACTGATACCACGGAGGATAACCTATGCTTCGTCTCCCTTCGGCGGCTCTATTACAGCCGGCCATGGGGGATTGGTTTCAACGAACGTGGACCGGATCGCACTCGGGACACTGTCGGTGACACTCGACGCGGTAGGTGGTTCCGCACAGGTACACACCATGAGATGCTAATCAGAGTTGTTCCCGCTCCCCCGCCTCCCGGCTGGGGCAGAGAACCGCCGTCGGTGTGGCATCAGCACGGGCCGCATTCGTGTTGGGGATGGGCTCATGGTTTCCGTTTTTGATTACAAGCCGCAAAGCCTCTTATAGGCCACTCCCGCAGCACAAATCGGTGAGATGCCTGGGTGCCCCACCTGCGGTGCGGAGCTCACCTACTTGGAGCCCTATGCCCGCTACTACTGCCCCAGTTGCCGGTCCTACGCCCCCGAAGAGATCGTCCCCTGCGACACGTGCGATCGGCTTCTCGTCTTCGTCCCCGAGCATGGGACCTTCTACTGTCACGGGTGCCAGGAATACAAGGAGGGTGCGCGACAGGCCACTCATCCCTGTCCAAGGTGCGGGCAGGAACTCTTCTACCTCGCCGAGCACGGACGCTTCTTCTGCCATCGCTGCAACGAATTCGCCCCGGAGGACAGGCCGTCCCGGGAGAAAGACGGGAGGCGGGAGACCTTGACGAAGGCGAAGGGGAGCGTTACGGGATTCGCGCCCTTCTCGCGAGAAGAGATGGACCTCGCGTCCAAGGATCAGCTCATCCGATGGTGCAAGGAGTACGCTCTGGACGAGAGCGGGATGAAGTACGAGCTCCGCCTCCGCTTGCTGGAATACATCCGGCGGCAGGGCCTCCTGCTCAAGGGGGAGGACCCCCTTGAGGAGGAAGTCGCAGCCCCCCCGGAAGGCGTCGCTGCGGCCCCCACCCCGCCCCCCGAGTCGACGACCGACGCGGGGGACACGGCCCAGGCCGTCGTGGAGCTCCCGGTGACCCCGGCTCCGACCGAGTCCCAGGGGGCCTGCCCGAGTTGCGGCGGGGGGCTCAGCTACGTTCCCCAGTACCACCGATGGTACTGCTACAACTGCGACACCTACGCGCCCGCCGACGGGGCGGCCCCGGCCCCCCGTGTCGGCGCCGCGCAGGTCACGGCCCGGGCCGTCGGAAGTCCCCGTGCGGGCATTGCGCTCACCGTGGCGGGCCTCCTCACCTTCCTCGCGCACCAGGTTCTTTTCATCGCCCCGGCCCTCTTCCCGATTCCCGTCTACGTCACGGGAGCAGAGATCGCCTTCGCCCTCCCCCTCCTCGGCTTCGTCCTGCTCGCCGTCGGCGTGATCGCGGGTTTCATGGGCCTGCGACCCCACGAGTGAAGGTTTTAACAGACCGCCCCGCTAGGTTCCTAGGATGCCGGAGCTCGCCGCGCTTATCGAGGAGACCCGGGCCTCCCGGCCCCACGACCCGACCCAGTACATCTCCGCCTGGACGGAGAGAGAACTCCTGGACGGCGAGATGGTGGACGCCTTCGTCCTCATCCTCCGAACCAAGGGATGCTACTGGGCCCGGAAGAGCGGCTGCTCCATGTGTGGCTACGTGAGCGACGGCTACGCGAACGTCTCGGAGGAGGACCTCCTTGCCCAGTGGGCCGCCGCCCTCGATGCCTACCAAGGCCAACCCGTCGTGAAGGTGTACAACTCGGGGAACTTCTTCGACCCGAACGAGATTCCCCCGACCGCGCGTCGGCGCATCCTGGGGGACCTGGGCGAGCGGTGCCTGAAGGTGGTCGTGGAGAACCTTCCCCAGCTGGTCCGCCGACCCCTTCTGGAGGAAGCCCTCGGGTTCTGCCCGCGCTTCGAGGTCGCCATCGGCCTCGAGACGGCCAACGACTTCGTGCGGGACCACACCGTCAGCAAGGACTTCACCTTCGCCCGGTACGAGAAGGCCGTACACGTGGCCCACGCGGCGGGGGCCACCGTCAAGACCTACCTCCTCTTCAAGCCCCCCTTCCTCGCGGAACGAGCGGCCATCCGCGACGTCGTTGCCTCCGTTCGGGCCATCGACGGGCTTTCGGACACCGTTTCCATCAACCCCACGAACGTGCAGCGGGACACCCTGGTGGACCGGCTGTACAGACGGGGAGAGTTCCGGCCCCCGTGGCTCTGGTCCCTTGTGGAGGTGCTGAAGACGGTCCGCGGGTCGGCGTCCCGGGTCATGTCCAAGCCCACGGGCGGCGGTCGGCCCCGGGGCGCCCACAACTGCGGGGATTGCGACGCCGCCGTCCTCCGGGCGGTGGAGGACTACTCCCTGCAGCGCGAGGACTGGCTCGACGAACCGACCTGTGCCTGCCAAGAGAACTGGGCCACCTACGTGCGCGCGGAAGCGGTGGCCCACACGTCCGTCGACCTGGATCGGTTCCTGGCCTAACGGGGCCGAAGGGTTTTTGGCGACCCTCCCCCCTGCCCCCGGCGTTCCATGAAGGCCTACGACATCAAGCGGGGTCACGCCCGGACGCTGGAGGGGGAGGGACTCCGGCAGATCCTGGAGCGGTGCTACGGGTCCGTCTCGGCGTACGGGAAGGGGTTTCGGGTCCGCCACGGGGCCATCAAGGAGATGACGGTCTGGGTGGAGGACAACCGGCTCTACGTCGACATGGCCATGGACCCGGGGGTCAACGACGCAACGGCGGCGGACACGATTCGCGCCCACAACGCCTTCCTGGCGCAGGCCACGGGCTTCACCGCCAAGCAGCGGCGAAGTCGCCTGCAGAAGAGGGCGAAGGAGGGGGAGATCTAGGGCGCCGTACGCCGGTCCTCTTCCGGGCGCGGTGCGCCGTGGGGACATCCTCATCCCCCCACCAGCCCGAGGCCGGCGGCCCCCTCCTGGCTGGCTGACGCCTCTAAGTAGTTCCAGAGGCTAAGCCGAGTGTGAATCTTCTCCCCGACCTGGGCGACCCGAAAGATCCGAAGGTCCGGGCCCGGTACGGGTACCTGCAGTCGGGGGTCTCCATGGGGGTGAACCTCTCCCTCTTCGCCGTCAAGCTCGCCCTCTGGTCCCTGCTGGGGAGCATCGCCGTCCTCACCGACGCCTTCAACGGCCTGGGGGACGTGGCCATCTCGGCCACCATCCTCCTCACGTTCCGATACGCGACCTTGGAGGCGGACGAGGCACACCCCTTCGGGCACGGGAGGCTGGAACAGATTGCCGCCCTCATCGTGGCGGCCTTCCTGATCTTCATCGCCGTCCTGCTCCTGGTCCAGGCGGCCCTCGAGCTGCCCAACCCGTCGGTGCAGGGAAGCCTCGTCCTCGCCCTCGTCCTCGCCGGACTGGCCGGGGTGAAGGAGGGACTCGCCCGCTTCTCCTTCGCCATCGGTCGGCGTCTTGACAGCGACGCCCTGCGGGGAGACGCCTGGAACCACCGGTACGATGCGTTGCTGACGGGGTCCATCGCGCTGGCCATCTTCCTGGTGAGTCTGACCCCGACGCTGAGGATCCTTGACCCCATCTTCGGCATCGTGGTATCCCTGTTCATCGTCTACACGGGGGCGACCCTGCTATGGCGCTCCGGAGAGAGACTGGTGGGGCGGGCCCCGAGCCGGGCCGTCCTGCGCCAGATCGTGAACCTCACCCACCGAGTGCCCGGGGTTCGTCGCTGCCACGACATCTCCATCCACGACTACGAGACCCAGCGGGCGATCTCCCTCACCATCCAGGTGGGAGGCGACCTGACCGTGCAGGAGGCCCACCGCATTGCCACCGAGGTCAAACGGGTGGTGGATCGCGAGCTGCGGGCCGAGACGACCGTCCATGTCGAGCCCCCCTAGCGGGGTGGGGACGGCCGGGGACCCGGAGAGGGCGGGTGTGAGTCCGGGGCTCACGCTACGCGTCGAGGAAGGCCCTGCGCCCCGCGGAGGGGGCTACATGCCGAAGAGGGCGCCTAGGCCCGCGGCCGCCTCCTCCTCGCTCACCTCTTCCTCTTCCTTCTTCTTCTCCTTCTTCTCTTCCGGCTTCTTCTCCTCCGGGGCGGGCGTGGAGGGAGCGGGGGCGGCGACCGCCCCCTGGATGGCCTCCTCAATATCGACGCCCTCGAGGGACGCCGCGAGCGCCTTGATGCGGGTGTCGTCGGGCTTCAAGCCCGCCGCTTTCAGGACGCTCTTCAGGTTGGCCTCGTTGACCTCCTGGCCCGCAGCGTGGAGGAGCATGGCACCGTAGATGTACTCCACATGTTCACCTCCTGAATCTTCATCCGAAGAGAGAGCTGAGGCCGGCGGCGGCCTCCTCCTCGTCCGCTCCCTCTTCCTTCTCCTTCGACTTCTCCTTCTCCGGAGCCTTCTCCGGTGGTTCCTCCTGCTCCGAGGGTTCGTTCGCCCCCGAGGGGACCCCGATGCGCTTTCGTAACTCCTCGTCCAGAGCCTCGGGAACCCGACTCGCGAGGGCGGTCATCCGGGTGTGGGCCTGGGCCAGGAGGCGGGGAAGGACTGCGCCAACGGGGTACTCGGCGGCCAAGGCCAGGGCAAGGGCCTGCTCCTGCGCACGCCCCAGGAGAATGCCCGTCGTCTCCCGCGTCGGGTAGGCCACGCCGAGGGCAAGGAGACGGGCCTGGGCGGCGACGGTCGCGAGGTCGCGAAGGACCGCCTCCTCGTCCACCGCCAGGTGCTCCGGGGTGTAGAGCTGCCCCTCCTCGAAGACGCTTCGCAGGTCGAGGCCCACGACGAGGGGATGGATCTCCATCCGGGTCAGGACCTGGGCGACCTCGGGCCGAATCCGGTGGCCCGCCTCGACGAGGACCTTGTCCTTCTTGATGACCACCTTCCCCCGTTCGATGGCGGCTGGGACACCGGCTTTCTGGAGGTCCCCGACGACCGGGCCCGGCTTGAAGGGGGTATCGCCCTGTCGGATCACGATGTCCTCGGGGGCGACCTCCCCACCCCGGGCGGGGGCCCGGGTCTTCGTGGCCTCGAGCTCTTTGTAGAGCCGGAAGGGGTTCTCCTCGGTCGTGACGAGGGCCGTCGGACCCTGGACGAACGGTTCCAGCCCCTCAATTCCCGCTCTCCGGGGCGCGGCGGTCTCTAGGGCCCGTTGGAGAAGCCGGTTCTTGATGATACGGAAGTCCACGGTCCCTCGCAGGCGCGCCCGGATCTGCTGCATCTGAGGAGCCGGGATGCCTTCGATGCTGGCGAGGCCGATCACCTTGGCTTGCGTCAACCAGTCCGCAAGCTCGCGCACCGCGGCCGCCTTGGGGTGTTCCGTCGGTTCCGCCATCAGTTCACCCTCACCGCCGGTCCCATTGTCGTCTTCACGTAGACGGACCCGATGTTGGTGCGACCCCGGGGCAGCCGGGCCGCCACGCGCTTCAGAATCGTCTCCACATTTTCCGCCAGGTGCGCTGGCTCCATGTCCCGGGTCCCCACGGGGGCGTGGAAGGTGGGACGGTCCTTCGTTCGCACACGCACAGCCCCCTTCAGGTTCCGGATGACCGGGACCGGGTCACCGCCGGGGGGAAGGGGGCGCGGCATCTTTCCCCGGGGGCCCAGGACGGTGCCCAGGCGACGCCCGATGGCGGGCATCAGGGGGGCCTCCGCCACGAAAAAATCGTGGGTCTGCGCGACCTCCTTGGCCCGGGCCTTGTCCTCCGCCAGGGCCTCGATGTCCTCCGGGGCGATGACGAGGTCGGCCACGTCCCGCGCCTTGACGGCCATCTCGCCGCTCGCGAAGACGGCGACCTTCACAGCGCGACCACGCCCTCGCGGGAGGATGACCTCCTCCTCAATCCGGTTGGAAGGAAGGCTGAGGTCGATGTCCTTGAGGTTGATGGCCACCTCGACGGTTTCGGTAAAGTTGCGAGGCTTCGCCTGCTCCAAGGCCCGCTGGATGCCTTCTATAAGCCCCGCCTCTGTCAACGGAATCCCTCTGTAGTCCCTGCGGCCTGCGCCTCCTACAGGGTTGTGGAACTAGCGGAGAGCCGGTAATAAGCTTTTGGCGGGGTGGCCGCCATTCGAGGGCGCATGCACCGTCCGGGCTCCTCGACATCAGCTGCCCCCGAGGCCCCCCCTCCGGTTCGTGGGCCCCCGGCCTTCAGACACGGAAATGACGATCGTGACGGCCTTCCTTCACCTCGGCCTGGACTTCCCGGGGTTCCTTTCCCTCGACCGTGACCCCGAGGGAGACGCAGGAGCCGAGAATCTCAAGGGTCCTTTCCTTCAGGCCGGCGCCCAGCGTCCCGTCGGCCTTCATGCCGGCCACCCGGACCACCTGGTCGAGGCTGAGATTTCCGACCTTCTCGGTCCGGGGATTTCCCGAACCCTTCTCCAACCCCGCCTCCTTCAGCAGAAGGGCGGAGGTCGTGGGGGTGCCCACCTCCAGCTCGAAGGTGCCCTCCGTGGGGTCGACTAGGATCTTCACCGGGACCTTCATCCCCTCGAAGGCGGCCGTTCGCTCGTTCACCGCCTCCACCACCTGGAGGATGTTCAGCCCGAGGGGTCCCAGGGCCGGGCCGAGGGGCGGACCCGCGGTGGCCTTGCCGCCTTCTACCAGGACGTGAACGGTCTCCACCTAGCTCGTCTCCTTCTCCAGCACCCGGACGTGGTCCCCCCGGACCGTGACGGGGATGGGAACCATGGCCTCGAAGAGCTCCACCGTGATCTCCTCTTTGGCCTCGTCGATGTGCATGACCCGGGCCTTTTCCCCCTTGAACGGGCCGGAGATGAGCTCGACGATGTTCCCCTCCATGATCCCGGAGACGAGGGGCTTGGGTTCCAGGAAGTGGTCGATCTCGTCCAGGCTCGTGTCCCCCCGGACGAGGCCCCGGGCCCGCCGGATGCCCTTGACCATCTGCTGGAGCTTCTCCGCGTTCATGACCTCCACGAAGACGTATCCCCGCATGGTCGCCGGGGAGAGAATGGAGTAGACCCCCACGTCCCCCGACTTGGCCCGGGAGGCGATGGAGTCCGCCACCGCCCTCTCGTAGCCGATGGACGTCTTCACGGCCATGACGGCCTGCTTCGTGCCCGTGGAGAGGGCGATGGAGTCGGAGACGGCGGGGTCATCCTGGGAGGTGAGGGTGACGATGACGTTGAGGCGGTCCCCGTAGCGAGCGCCCCGGGGAGCGGTGACGGCGAGGGTGATGTCCCGGGAGGCCCCCTGCGCCAGCTTCAGTTCCTTCTCGTAGACGCCCGTGAAGGTGAGGTCCCACACCTTCGGCTCGACACCGGCGACCTTCACAATCCAGTCCGAAGGCTCCGAGACGTCCGACCCGGCCACCAGGTCCACCTTGAGGGTGGCCACCT
Organism: Thermoplasmata archaeon; assembly: GCA_046759985.1. Taxonomy (GTDB): domain Archaea; phylum Thermoplasmatota; class Thermoplasmata; order RBG-16-68-12; family JAJISG01; genus JAJISK01. The sequence goes on along the minus strand of JBHIDH010000011.1, from coordinate 15,824 downwards.
CGTCCCGGGTCCCCACGTTCTCCACCACGAGGGGGTACTCGACGTTCACTCCCGCCGTGACGATGGATTTCTCCTCCCCCTCCCGGAGGGCGATGCGAAGCCCGGGCTTGATGATAACGGGCTCTTCCTTGGCCTCCTTGGGCACCTCCTCCGGCCGAAAGTCGTCAAACAAGCTCATCGCCCAGCCTCCTACGGGAAGAGGCCCTGCAGGAGCTGCGGGAGCTCCGTCGCCATGAGGAAGATGACGAACCCCAGGCCTCCCAGGAGGAGAAGGCCGATCCCCGTGATCTGAAGCGTCCTGTTGAACTCCTCCGAGGTGGGCTTCCGGGCCATTCGCAGGACCCGGCCGTACTTACCGCGGCCGAGCCGCTTCGCTCGCTCCTCGATACGCTTTTGGAATTCCCATGCGCGATCTACGATGTCCATCCGCGTTCGACCAGCCTAACGCACAAAGTCGACGGGGGGCGCGCGACGTTCGGCCTCCGGGGTCCGACCCAGAATCTGCCGACTCTTCACGCCGGTGAGGACCACCATGACCCTCAGCCTGTGCTCTAGACTGTTATCAACCATCGCGCCCCATATAATCCTTGCGTCGGGGCTGATTCGCTCCTGGACATACTCCGCCACATGCTCCGCCTCGTAGACGCTCATGTCCTGCCCCCCCGTCACGTTGACCAGGGCGGCGGAGGCCCCGCTCACGTCGACCTCCAGGAGGGGGGAGTTGATGGCCTCCTCCACCGCCTCCTCGGCCCGCGTCTCGGACTGGCTCTCCCCCAGCCCCATCATGGCCACCCCTCCCTCGCCCATGATGGTCCGGATGTCATTGAAGTCCAGGTTCACGAGGCCCGGACGGGTGACGATCTCCGTGATGCCCTTGATAGAACGCATGAGGACCTCGTCGGCCACCTTGAAGGCGGCGCCCAGGGGGAGCCGGGGGACCAGCTCCAACAGCCGGTCGTTGGGGATCATGATGAGGGTGTCCGCGTAGCGCCGGAGCTTCTCCAGGCCCCACTCGGCGTTCTCGCCGCGCGTGACGCCTTCCGCCCGGAAGGGGAGGGTGCAGACGGCCACGGTCAGGGCGCCCAGCTCCTTCGCGATCCGGGCCACCACGGGGGCGCCACCGGTGCCCGTTCCGCCCCCTTGGCCGCAGGTGATGAAGGCGATGTCCGCTCCCTCCATGAGGGCGCGGATCTGGGGCTCCGACTCCCGGGCGGCCTCCTCGCCCACGTGGGGCAGGGCCCCCGCCCCCAATCCGCGGGTCGTGTTGCGGCCCAGGAGCAGTTTCTTGGGCGCCTGGACGTGCAGGAGGTGCTGGGCGTCGGTGTTGGCGGCGTACAGGTCCGCCCCTTCCACGCCTGCCTGGACAATGCGGTTAATCGTGTTGCAGCCGGCCCCTCCGACGCCGACGATCTTGATGGTGGTCCGCAGGCCCCGGAGGATCTCCTCCAGGGCGGCGTCCGTCGAAGGCGGGGTCTCGGCGAGGACACCTGCCTGCTGGCGAAAGGCGAGGGCCTCCGCGAAAACCCCCATGTGCGCTACCCCACGAAGTCGATGCCCAGCTTCTCCTTGACCTCCTGGGCGGTCTTGCGGCCCAGGATCTGCTTCGACTTCACCCCGGTGGCGACGAGCATGACACGAAGGAGGTGACGGAGGCCGGGGTCCACGGTGGCGCCCCAGATGATGCGGGCGTTGGGGCTCACCCGCCCCTGGACTTCCTCGGCGACGCGCTCCGCCTCGGAGACGGTCATGTCCTCCCCGCCCACCACGTTGACCAGCACCCCTGTGGAGGAGGAGACGTCCACCTCGAGGAGCGGGGAGTTGATGGCCTCGTCGATGGCCTCGATGGCCCGTTCCTCCCCCGTCGCCTGACTCTCCCCGAGCCCGATCATGGCCACGCCGCCCCCCTTCATGATGGTCTTGATGTCGTTGAAGTCGAGGTTCACCATGCCGGGCTTCGTCACGAGTTCCGTGATGCCTTTGATGGAGCGCATGAGGACCTCGTCCGCCACCTTGAAGGCGGCGTTCAGGGCGAGGCGGGGGACCAGCTCCAACAGCCGGTCGTTGGGGATGGCGATGACGGTGTCGGCGTTCTCCCGGAGCTTCTCCAGGCCCCACTCCGCGTTCTCCGCCCGGATGCGGCCCTCTCCGGTGAAGGGCATCGTGACGACGGCCACGGTGAGGGCCCCCATCTCGCGGGCCACCTGGGCCACGGCCCCGATGGCCCCCGTTCCCGTGCCGCCGCCGAGGCCGCAGGTGACGAAGACCATGTCCGACTCGGTCAGGGATTGACGGAGCTCCTCCTCCGTCTCCTTCGCCGCCTGGCTGCCCACGTGGGGCAGGGATCCGGCCCCCAGGCCCCGGGTCAGGCGCTTGCCGAGGAGGACTTTGTGAGGGGACTTCGTGTGCAGGAGGTGCTGGGCGTCGGTGTTGGCGGCGTACAGCTCCGCCCCCGTGACCCCTTCCTCGACGATGCGGGAGATCGTGTTGCAGCCCGCACCGCCGATGCCGAAAATCTTGATGCGGGTCTTGAGGGAAGCCAGAATCCCCTCCAACTCCTCGTTGGCCTCCGCGTCATCGGAGCTAGGGATCGGGGCCGTGAAGTCTTCCGACTCGATACCGAGAGCGTCCCTTGCCAGTGATTCCATGAGCTATCCCATCCCTTGGGGCCGGCACAATGAGTAGGTCCGTATAAAAATCTATGGAGGGTCCCCGCACCGCGCAGGCCAAGGGTTGGCACGGAGAGCGGGGCACGTCCTGGGGGCGTCTTGAGAACACTTAAAAACGTGGGCCGACTAGCGAGCGCCGCATGGGGGAACTCGTCAAGCTCTGCGACCTCGACCAGTTGGAGGAGGGCACGGTGCGCTACGTCGAGATCCTCGGGTGCGACTACATCGTCGTCCAGCGGGCGGGGGAGGTCTATGCGCTGGACGGCGCGTGCACCTACGACTGGGCACGGCTCGACGAAGGGACGTTGGACGGCGACGTCCTCACCTGCCCCCTCGGGGGAGGCCAGTTCAACATCAAGACCGGGGAGGTCGTGAAGGCCCCGCCCAGCTTCCCCCTGCAGACCTACGAGATCACCGTCAACGGCAGCGAGGTGTTCGCCGACGTGACGGGGTACTAGACGAACTCGATGAGGACGGCCGGAATCCGGTCCAATAGGTCCGTGGCCGTCATGCCGAAGCTCAGCTCGCGGAAGGCGATGTCCCCCGCAAACCCGTTGGCGAAGGCGGCGATCCGGGCGGCGTTGAAGGGCTCCACCCCCTTTCCCAGGAGGGACCCAACGAGGCCGGCCAGGACGTCCCCCGTGCCCCCAACCGTCATGCCGGGGTTGCCCGCGATGTTTACCTTCGTCCGCTGCCCGTCCGAGACGATGTCGTGGGGGCCCTTCTGGAGGACCGTGAGGCCCAACCTCCGCGCGAAGGCCGCCACTTGCTTCATGCGCTTCTCCTCCTCGGGCGCGAGCTCCTCTCCCGCCAGCCGGCGGAACTCCTCCATGTGAGGGGTGATGACGCCGCGTTTCCCCCGGACGCACGCCGGGTCGCCGGCGACCGCCGTGATGCCATCGGCGTCCACGGAGACGGGCTTCTCCACCTCCCGTAGGAATTGCCGGGCCGCCTCCAGGGTCACCTCCTCCCGCCCTAGGCCGGGTCCGATCACCACGGCATCCATCCCCTGGGCCAGGTCCAGGAGCGTCGGGACGTCCTCCGGCACCAGCTTCTCGTCCGAAAGGGGATGGACGATGAGGGTGGGGCTAAAGGCGGCCACGATGGGGGCGCTCCACGTGGGGGTCGCTACGTGCACCACGTCCGTCCCCATCCGGTAGGCCGCCATGGCCGAGAGGGAGGGCGCGCCCGTGAAGGGACCGCCCGCCACCACGAGGACCCGGCCGCTCTCGCCCTTGTGGGCGTCCGCCGCGGGTCGGGGGTAGTAGCGGAGCTCCCCCGGCCCGATGCGGCGCTCCATCTCCGCCGTGATGCCGATATCCACGACCACGACCTCCCCGCTGGTCTCGGGGTCCATACCCTCCTTGAGGTCGTGGAGGGCCGCGGTGATCCGAGGACGCACAACCCGGTCAGAGCCGAGGCCGCTGGGCATGTCGATGGAGAGGACGGGCTTCCCGGAGGCGTTCATGGCCTCCACGAGGGCGCGGTACGGCTCGCGGAGGGGTCCCCGGACCCCCGTCCCCATGAGTCCATCCACGAGGACATCGGCCTCCCCGATCAGGGCGTTGGGGTCCAGAGGGGGCTCGACCAAACGGACCTCGGGAGGCAGGCGCCCCAGGTTGACCTTGGCCGGTCCCAGCGCCGTGGCCTCGGCGGGCTTGGCGAGGGCGACGGTGACGTGGGCCTTGTCCTTCAGGATACGCGCCGTGACGAAGCCGTCCCCCGCGTTGTTCCCCGTGCCGGAGAGGAAGAGGACGCGGCGGCCCTTCGCGTCCATCTGCTCCAAGAGCACCTTCGCGATCCCCTCGCCGGCCCGTTCCATGAGGCTCTCGATGGAGACACCGTGGTACTCCAGGTTCGTGTCCAGAACGCGCATCTCCTGGACCGTCAGCACGCCCGGGGTAACCAACAGGCCATCTTCAACATTGTGGGCGGGCCGTGGCGGGGTGGCCGCCGGAGGCCGAGGTTAGCAGGAGTACCTCTCCTTCAGGGGCGCTGGCTCGCCCCCGTTCGAAATCTCCACCGTATCCTCCCCCCGATACCCCTCGTTGCAGGCGGTCCCGCAAGGCGGCCGTTCGGCGGCGCGGAGACAGCATGCCAGGATGCGCCGGTCGGTCTCGTCGTATTCGCCCTCGGGGAGTTCCGCGGTCTTGACCAGAAGCGAGCTGCCACGGGCGTGAGGATGCCAGCAGCCCTCTCGATCATGCTCGGCAATCCGAAGGTGGACGTCGGCGGCCTGTCCGATGTCGAGAAGCTTGAAGGTCCCCTCGTTCCACTTCCGGGCGATCATCTTCCCGGCGACGATGAGGTAGAGTCCCGGGGGTCCCGGGTGGGGCAGCTTCTTGACGTCCTCGTGCTGCCTTGGACCCGACCAGGTGAGATGGACGCTCAGCCTTCGTCCCAGTGTACCGCCCCGACACCCGGGGAGAGCGAGAGGGGTTCATAAAGCCCGATGAGGGGATGGCACGCCCCCGTGGGATGGCTCTGCCCTGCCACGCGCTGAGACGTCTGGCTCCCCTACCCCTTCCAATAACGAATGGCATACCTTTATGAATACGCCGAAATATGGGTTCAACATGGCCATCGATCCGGACTTCATGAACACCCGGGAAGTGGCCGAGCAGCACCTCGACCACGATGTCTGGGGCCCCGTGGAGCCTCCAGAGAAGCTCGGCATTCATGGAACCCACGTGGCCGTGGACTTCGACCTCTGCATCGAGGACGGCGCGTGCATCCCCGTCTGCCCCGTCGACGTCTTCGAGTGGGAGGACACCCCGGGCCACCCGGAGTCAGAGAAGAAAGCGGATCCCACCCGGGAAGCCGATTGCATCGACTGCATGGCCTGCGAGGCCGTGTGCCCGGTGGAGGCCATTAAGATTACCGAGGCCTAAGGGCCCGCTCTCCGCCAAGGCCTGATTCTGGTTCCCCTCCTCGCGCCTATGAGCCCCCGCGCCCCCCGAGGCAAAGGCCTTACCGCGGGACTCACCTTCAACGTCTACCTCCTGGGCCTCGTGAGCCTTCTCACCGACCTCAGCAGCGAGATGGTTTTTCCCCTCATCCCGTTCTTCCTCGTCACGGAGCTGGGGGCCTCGGCCCTCATCTTCGGCATCTTCGAGGGGGCACGCGAGAGCACCTCGAGTCTCCTCAAGGTCTTCTCCGGGCACTGGTCGGATCGCCTCGGCCGCCGCAGGCGGTTCGTTGTGGCAGGCTACGGCCTGTCCAGCCTGATGAAGACCGCCATTCCCTTCGTTCGTGCGTGGCCGGACCTGCTGGCGGTGGGCGTGGCAGAGCGGGTCGGCAAGGGGCTGCGCGATGCGCCCCGGGACGCCGTCCTGGCGGAGGTCAAACCGGCGGGGGCACGAGGCAAGGTCTTCGGCTTTCATCGTCTGGCGGACACCCTCGGGGCGGTCCTCGGACCTCTTGTGGCATTCGTCCTGCTGGAGGCCTACGGGCTGCCCTTCCGGGAAATCTTCCTCCTTGCGGTGGGTCCTGCCCTCGTATCGGCCCTCCTCACGCTCTTCCTGCGGGAGCGGGCCCGGACGCCCGCCCCCGTTCCCTCCCTCCGGATGGGCTTCGCCGCGTTGAGCCCCTCCCTGCGGCGGTTCATCCTGATCGCCACCGTCTACGCCCTGGGCAACTTCTCCGTCCTCTTCCTCCTCCTCCGCGTCATTGGCACCGGGCTCACGGAAGGGGCGGGGATCCTCTTCTACCTCGCCTTCAATCTCATCTATGCCCTGACGGCCCTCCCCGCGGGCATGCTCTCCGACCGCCTCGGACGCGGGCCGGTCATCCTCACGGGCTACCTCCTCTTTGCCGCCGTGGCCGCCGGCCTCATCCTCTTCGCGGAGGCCTGGCAGCTCCTCGTCCTCTTCGTCGTCTTCGGCCTCTCCTTCGCCTTCGTCAACGCGGTGGAGCGGGCCTTCGTGGCCGACATGGCACCCCCCGACCTCCGGGCGACGGCCCTGGGGACCTACCACACCGTCACGGGCCTCGCGAAGTTTCCGGCGAGCGCCGTCGCGGGCCTCCTCTGGATCATCACGCCAGTTGCGACCTTCTCCTACGGCCTGGTCCTCGCCCTGCTGGCCTCCCTCCTGTTGGCCGTCTACGTGGCGAAGTCGGCGGGCCGGGGTCCACGAAGGGACCGGCAGAAGGGGCCCCCAGAGGAGGGCTAGGAGCAGGACGGCAGCGGGTGAAGCGGGAGGGGGGGCCCGACCGACCAAACTGTCTAGAACCCCCCTCGCCTATCCCTTCGCATGGGCGAGGAGGCGCGGAATCGGGTCTTCCGATTCGTCGACGACCATTTTGCGGAGTTCGTGGACGACCTGACGGAGTATTGCGCCGTCCGAACCGTCAGCGCCACGGGGGAGGGGTTCAAGGAAGGCGGTCGGGCAACGCGAAAGATGCTGGAGAAGTGGGGGGTGAACGCCCGCGAGATGCCCGTGCCGAACGGCCCGAATCTGGTCGTAGGCGAGGCCGGGACCACGGGGCCCACCCTCTGTCTCTACAACCACTACGACGTGCAGCCGGAGGAGCCGCTGGACGAGTGGAAGACCGACCCCTTCGGCCCCGTGGTCAGGGAGGGCGCCCTCTACGCCCGGGGCACCTCCGACACGAAGGGAAACGTCCTGTCCCAGGCCCTGGCCCAGGCGGCCATCCGGGATGCCGTCGGGGACCTGCCCGTGCGCCTGCGGTTCATGGTGGAGGGGGAGGAGGAGATGTCGAGCCCGCACCTGGGGGCCTTCTGGAAACGGCACCAGTCCCTCTTCGAGGCGGACGGGGCGACCATCGAGGGGAGCGGGCACACCGCCGATGGGGTTCCCACCATGCAGCTCGGTTCCAAGGGCATCCTGTACGTGGAGTTGACGGTCCGGAAGGCGGCCGTGGACCAGCACTCCTCCGTGGCCGTCTCGGTTCCGAACCCCGCGTGGCGCCTCATCGCCGCCCTCCGGACCCTGCGGGATGAGGATGGGAAGATCCTCCTCCCAGGCTTCTACGACAACGCCCATCGTCCCACGGAGGAGGAGCTGGACTACCTGAAGCGGAACCGGTTCGACCCCTTGGACTTCACCAAGACCTACGGGGCCGCGGAGGTCATGGGCGGGGATACGCAGTTCGCCCGCCTCCAGCACATGGTCTACGGGAACACGTGCAACATCGACGGGTTCTACACGGGCTACATCGGCGACGGGGCGAAGACCATCAACCCCGCGTACGCGACGGCGAAGCTGGACTTCCGCCTGCTGCCGGGCCAGCCCCCGAAGGAGGTGCTGGCGAGCCTGGAGGCGCACCTGAAGGCGGGGGGCTTTACCGACGTGGAGGTGAAGAGCCACGGGACCTTCGAGCCTGCGACGACGCCCCTCTCCTCGCGGATCGGTCAGGCGCTCCTGAAGGGCTATCAGGCAACCTACGACCAGGACCCCCACATCTTCCCGTGGTCCCTAGGATCGTCCTCCACGTACTACTACACGAGCCTCGGAACGCCTTCCGCCGCCGGACCCGGCGTGGGGTACGCGGGGAGCAAGGCCCACGCCCCCAACGAGCACATCCGGCTGGAAGACGCGCGAAGGGGGATCAAAGCCACTGCGGCCATGATGTTGGCCTTCGCGGAAGGAGGCTAATCCGGCACGCGCCAGGGAGCCTGGCCTCCCAGGTGCCCCGTACAGGCGGGACAGAGGTTCGGGCCCTTTCGGTCGGTGTGCCCCAACTCGTTGGAGAAGTGCATGATGCACGTGGGGTCTGCGCAGTGGTTGAGCCCCCGGTTGTGCCCCAGTTCGTGCAGGGCCTCCTTCAACACCCGCAGCCGAAAGAGGGTGGGGTCTTCGGAGGAGAGTCGACGGGAAGAGATGACGGCCGCGTGGCCGCCGACGTCGGCCTGCCCGAAGACGAAGCTGAGGGGCTCCACGTAGAGGTCCACCTCCGTCACCGCGAGGACGTGCCCGCCGTGAGCCCGCCGCGCCAACGCCAAGAAGTCGGGGGCCCGGTATTGGTGGCGCGTGCCGTCGTACGCCGCAGAAGGCACCTCGCGGGGCGGGAGGACGGTCACCTCGACCCCCGCTCGTCGGAGATCCGCGTCGAGGCCCGCTACGACGACCTCGGGCAGGTCCCCCACGGGCAGGATGGAGACCTGCACCTCATCCCTTCACGACGCCCATGGGTTTGAGCTTCACCACGATGTCGGAAATCCCCGCCCCCTGGCAGACCTCCACCACGTTGTCCACGTCCTTGTAGGCCCCGGGCGCCTCCTCCACGAGCCCCTTCCAGCTGGCGGAGTGCGCGTAGATGCCCTGGCGGGCGAGGTCGTCCTGCACCTCCCGGGCCTGCCACTTCCGGCTCGCCGCCTTGCGGGACATCACCCGGCCGGCCCCGTGGCAGGTCGACCCGAATGTCTGCTCCATGGCCCCCTCCGTCCCGACGAGGACGAAGGAGTGGGTCCCCATGCTGCCGGGGATGAGGACGGGCTGGCCGATGTCGCGATACCGGAGGGGGATCTCGGGATTGCCCGGCGGGAAGGCACGGGTGGCCCCCTTACGGTGGACGTAGACCTGCTTTCGGCTGCCGTCCACCCGGTGCTCCTCGAGCTTGGCCATGTTGTGGCTCACGTCGTAGACGATCTCCATCTCCAAGTCCTCGGCCGGCGTCCCCAAGGCGTTCTCGAACGACTTTCTGACCCAATCGGTGATGAGCTGCCGGTTCGCAAAGGCGAAATTCGCCCCCGCGTACATCGCGTGGAAGTAGTCTTGGGCCTCCTGCGATTGGATGGGCGCCGAGGCAAGCTGCCGATCCGGCAGTTCGATTCCGTACTTCCTGACGGCCTGTTCGTGGAGGCGAATGTAGTCGGTGGCGACCTGGTGTCCAAAGCCCCGGGATCCGGTGTGGATCATGATACAGACTTGGCCCTCGCGGTCGATCCCCATGGCCTTCGCCGCCGCCGGCTCGCGGACGCCCTCGACGTACTGCAGCTCCACGAAGTGATTGCCGGCACCGAGGCTCCCCAATTGGGGCATCCCCCGGGCCAGGGCCTTCTGGCTGATGCGCTCGGGGTCGGCCAGGTCGAAGGACCCACCCTCCTCCAACATCTCCAGGTCCTGGTCCCAGCCGTGCCCTCTCTCCACCATCCATGGCGCGCCCACGGCCAGGACCTCCTTGAGTTCGGCCTGCGAGAGGCGAGCCTTCCCCCGCTTGCCGACACCGCTCGGGATGTTCTCGAAGAGCGTGTCGACGAGGGGACGGAGCTTCTCCCCGACGTCCCTCCGGCCGAGATTCGTCCGGATGAGGCGGACGCCGCAATTGGACACGACGAAGCCGTCCGCGATGAAGTTGTGATGCTCGTCGGTGACCGTGAAGTCATACACCTCGTCGGTGGGGACTTCCTCGAGGGAGACGATCCGATCCCAGACGATGCCCGCCGTCCCCGCCGAGGCCCGGAGCCTTTCCACGAATTGGTTGAACGTCGGGAAGGGCGACCAGGTGCGGGGCCTCCCCTCCTTCCCATCGAGTCGGCGGACTAGGAAGGATCGGGTGACGAAACGGCCGCTAAGCTTCTCGAGAATCTCATCGCGGGACCGGCCGTCCCCGTGCATCCTCCGGGCGACCTCGCCGGCCTCCACCTTCCGCCGACGGACCATCTCCTTGACCGTGAGGTAATGGGCCGCCGCGTTGGCGAGGAAGCGCTTCTCCGCGTGATACTCGAAGTTCACCGTGGTGAAGAACCGGATGAGATTCTGGCCGTCGCTGGCCACCAAAACCCTGAACCGGTAGGAGGCGTCGCCCCTCTCGGGTGTGCGATCGACGACACGGCCGATTCGATGGACGCTGATCCCGAAGTCTCTGATAAGTCGCGCCACGTCCTCCGCAACGCCCAGTCCCGACCCCTGGAAGCCCTCGCGCTTTGAGAGGGAGAAGACCGGGCAGTAGAAGTTGAAATCGTGCCCCGTCATGGTCTTTGGGGCACTCATCTCCGCTCCGAACAGGGCTGCGAGAAAGAGCCGCTTCTGCCACAGGGGAAGCCTGAACAGCCACTCAGGCAGTCGGAAGTCCTGCTTCGCCTTGTTTCCGATTGGCAGCCCCAGGGCCCGCAGCAGGAGATGGAGGGACCGCGCGCTGACCTTGAACGAAGCCTCGGTGGTGTCAAACGCGTATTCGCCGCTCGGGTTGGACACGCGGTGGTGTCGCAGGCGGGTGTAGATCCGCGACGGCCTGAATCCAAGGCGCCTGACGTCGTCCCGAATGTCCTCCAAGTCGCGCGGGCTTCCGTAGAACCAGACCACCGGTCGCGCCCCCTCCGCGCTTGCGTAGCCGTCCCCGAGCACGAAACCGAAGATCTTCAGAAGATAGGGGAATCGGGGGTGGCGCGGGGTCAGGGGCAAGAGGTCCCGCTTCTTCAAGAAAGGCACGATCTGGGCCAGGCTCTGGGCGGGAGCGAGGGTCCTGAGGAGATCTTTCGTGACCAGGGGCGTGTCGGGCGGCTCCGCGTAGTCGACGCCCTTGAAGGGGTAGACCGCCACCGGTCGGTCCGCCACCTCTCGGAGGGGTCGCATGCCGTCCGGGGTCAGGAAGGGGTGATCGGGGGTCGCGGTGATTTCAACGCCGAGGGAGGTGGTGACCTTGTACGCCCGGTTCTCCTCGAACTTCATGAAGGCCGCGACGCGGGTCGAAACGGTTCGATGCCTGGGGTTGACACAGGTCAGTCGAGTCGTCCTCCACCTGTCCTCGAAGTCCTGAATCGGTAGCGTGTACCCAAGACTCGTCAGAACCTTCGAACCGCCGCTCAGGCATGAAATGTCAAAACCGACACCGCCGGGAGAGAGAACCCCCTCCTCCTCCTCGTCAAAGGCCGCCACGCCCCCAATCGGGAAGCCGTACCCCCAGTGAATGTCCGGCATGGCCATGGAGGCTTTCTGGATGCCCGGCATGGTTGCGACGTTGGCCACCTGCTCCGGGGCGAAGTCCTTGACGACATTCTGGAGGAGCTCGGCATCGGCGTAGATGACCCCCGGGGCGCGCATTTCCTCCTTGTAGGACTTCGGGATCCGGTACCGATAGTCGTCCAGCTTCTCCAGGGGCCCCTTCCAATCTCTGCCCATGCCTGCCTCATCTGTACCAAGGCCAGTGACCTAATAACCGTTTCCGGGGGTGGTAGGTGAATCGGCAGGCCTCCAAGCAGGCCCCAGCCAGCCCCTTTAACCCGTCCGGACCGATGCCAGGGCGGGACCATGGGACGGCGCTTCGGCATCCCTCGGCGCATCTCCCGGGCCCTCAACCGGAGGCTTCTGGCGTTCGTGGCCAGGGCGGGCCTCCCCTCCTTCATCACGCTGGAGACGCGAGGGCGGACGACCGGGCGGCCCCACCGCGTGGTCCTCCCCGTGGTCCCCGCGAGCGCCCGTCGAATCTTCGCCGTCTCCAGCTATGGGCGCCAATCCGATTGGTGGAGGAACGCCGTGGCCACCCCGCGGGTCCGGATCACCCGCGACGGACAGACCTACGACGGAACCGTGCGAACCATCTCCTGGCAGGAGTTTCGTCGCGGCATGGGGGATTCGGCGAAGAAAGGTACCGCGGCCTCCCGCTGGCTATCACCCCTCGTGCGGCTTGCCTTCCTCGTACGCGCCCGCATCTCCGGGGTGGTCGTCTCCATCGAGAGGTGAGGAGGGGTGTCCGGGGCGGCCCCTACGCCAGGGGGATCTGGCCCGTCCCGCTGTCCAGCCACGCCCACCGGACGGTCTTTCGGTAACCCAGCTTCTCATAGAGCGCAATGGCAGGCCGGTTCGTCGTTACGACCATAAGGCCGACCCGTTCCCCGCGGATCAAGGCCTCCTGGGTGACGGCGGAGGTCGCCGCGAGGGCGTGTCCCCTCCTTCGAAAGGCGGGAGAGGTGTATACCCCGCCAATCAGGCTCGTATCCCGGGAGACGAAGTGGGTCCCCGCGGCCGCGACGAGGCCTCCCGCGCGCCGGATTCCGTAGGCGATGCCCCTCCCTGCCCACCGGCCCCAGTCCCTCCGTTCTTCGACGGTCTCTCGGTACAAGGCCTCCAGCGCCTCCGCGTCCTCCTTCCCCAGGGGTTCGGCCTCCCGGGCAGCGGCGGGACGGAAGGACGCGGGGTCGACGACCATGAAGTCCATGAGGCGGCGCGTGGCAATCTCGCGGCGCGCCTCGACGAGGGTCGCCAGCTCCGGGAGTAGGAGGAAGGTGCAGGGGCTGGGCGGGGCCCGGGGCAGGAGGGTCTGCGCGGCCTCCGTGGTCCCCGTGACGACGACGCTGGGGTACTGGCGCCCGTGCCAGGCAAGGAGGTATCCCCGGAAGGACCCGCCCTCCCGCGCGGCAAAGCACCGGGTCCGGTCCCCTTCCTCCTGAAGGTCATGGAGGGCGAAGGCGTTCCGAAGCGGGTCCGCGGCCAGGTAGCGCAGGAAGGCGCTCCGATCGGCCCCGACCGCTTCCACCCGCATGGACGGCTCAGTACTCCCCCAGCGTTCCCTGATACCGGGCCCGCCGCTCGACCTCCCGGTAGAGCAGGTAGCCAACGGGCGGGGCGAGAAGCCCGAAGAGGACCACGATGAGGATCTCCAGGTTGAGGGGGAGGAGCTCCGGGAAGCCCGGCGGGAGGCCCAGGAGGAGGGACCGGAAGGCGTCCACGGAGTAGGCGACGGGCAGGAAGCGGCTCACGTAGTCCACCATGAAGGAGGGGAGGGCCCCGAAGGGAAAGAACATCGCCGCGAAGATGATGAAGAAGAACTGGAGGAAGCTGACGAGGAACTGGGCGCTCTCCTTGAGCCGGATCGTGATGGCGGCCATCAACAGGCCCAGGCCGAGGAGGCCCAGGATGGTGAAGAAGAGGACGACCATGGCCAGGAGGAGGTTGGCCGTCGGGAGGCCGTTCACCAGGAGGGACACGAGGAAGACAGCGAAGATGGCCATGATGGAGATCCAGAGGAGGATTGCGAAGATGCGGGAGACGAGGCTGCCGAACCGGCTGGCGGGGGACATGTAGAGGGACTCCAAGGTCCCCCGGAACTGCTCCTCGCGAATCGAGTAACCCACCTCCCAGAGGGTGAAGGAGAGGAACAGCTGGATGATGAGGCCGTAGACCATGACTCCGGCGATCTGCCGGCCCTGCGCCAGCCCGGTGTCGGGCGAGGTAAAGGCGAACGCCGCGTAGAGAAACATGAGGATGATGAGGAAGACCTGGGCGAAGAGGGCGACGAAGGCCACGGGGTAACGAGAGAACTCCACGATGGTCTTCTTCGACATCGTGAGGAAGGTGGCCAGGCGCTGACGGAGGCCGCCGCGGGCGAGGCCGAAACCGCGGTGGGCCATCAATACTGCCCCACCCCCTCGTTCTTCTTCATGCGGTGTTCCGTCCGCAGGAAGAGGCTGTATCCCAGGAACGGGACAATGGCCGCGAAGACGAAAAGGACCGCCAGGTCGAAGTACCAAAACTCGAAGAAGAAGGACAGGTCTTGCAGGGCCGCCCGGACGCCGTTGTTCATCCAGGTCGGGGGGAAGCTGAGGGCCACATACCGGAGGAAGGGTGGGAAGAAGGCGATGGGGAAGAAGACCCCCATGAGGAAGGAGACCACCCACTGGGCGCTGTTGACGATGCTGTTGGCCTCCTTGACCTTCAGGATGAAGGCGCCGAAGAGGAAGGCCAGGCCCCACAGGGGGATGAGCCCCACGAAGAGAAAGGCGGTGGCCAGCGCGATCTCCCCCTGGAAGGGGTTCACCCCGAAGACGAGGGAGCCGACGGCCAGGGCGATGGCGAAGGCGATGAGGCTCCGGAGGAAGGCGTAGGTGGCTATGCCCGAGACCAGGTAGAGGCGCTTGGCAGGGGCCATATACATGGACTCCAGCGTGCCCATCTCCATCTCCCGCCGAATCCAGAAGCCCACGATCCAGAGCATGATGGAGACGACGACGAATGTCACGGCGCCCAGGAGCATGTAGAGGCGGTAGTCGGGGGTTCCCACCTGCTGATTGAAGTTCTGGGCCGCGGCGGTGTGGCTTCCGGCGACGGCCACACCGATGAGGATGGGGAGGGCGGCGAAAACCAGGGGAATCAGGGTCTCCAGGAAGAGGGAGCCCCGGTAGCGGGAGATGATCAGGATGCGGGCCTTAAAGACGGTCCAGACGATGTCCAGGTTGGATCGCCAGGACATCCGGGTGAGGCCGAGGGTCTCAACGGCCACGGGGCCCCCCCTCTTTCTCCGCCACGACCCGGGTGTCCACGCTCAGGGACCGTCCCGTTTTCGCGATGAAGACGTCCTCCAGGGTCACCTCGTGGGGCTTGATGAAGTCCACCGTGGCCCCGTTCCCCACCACCTTCTCGATGATCAGGGGCAGCAGGCGGCGGCTATCCTCCGTGATAATGGAGACGGACGTGCGCCCGTCCTCCTCCGAGGTAACGGTGACCGCCTTGACCCCGGCGATGGACCGGAGGTCGTGGGTGACGGCCTGGGGGATGATTCCTTCCAGGGTGATGGTCTCCTCCGTGACCAGGGAAGCCTTGAGGGCGTCGGGGGTGCCCATGGCGATGATCTCGCCGTGGTCGATGATGGCGACGCGATCGCACAGCTCCTCCGCCTCCTGCATCAGGTGGGTCGTGTAGAGAATCGTGTGCCCCCGGGCGTTGAGGTCCAGGACGATCTTCCGGAGCTTCCGGGCGGTGGGCACGTCCATGGTGACGGTGGGCTCGTCCAGAAAGAGGATGGGCGCTTCGTTGATTAGGGCCTTCGCAAAGGCGAGGATCATCTTCTGGCCGGAGGAGTAGGTCTCCACGGACCTGTCGAGGAACTGCTCCAGATCCAGGAGCTCCTTCAACTCCTCGATCCGCCGCTTCCGAACGGCTTTCGGCACGTGGTAGAGGGCCCCAAAGTAATCCAGGTTCTCGCGGCCCGTGAGCTTCCAGTAGAGGCCCCGCTCCCCCATGAGCATGGTGCCCAGGGACGCGCGGACCAGGTTGTCCTGGGTGAGGATGTCGAATCCGTTAACCCAGCCCCGGCCGCTCGTGGGGATGAGGAGGGTTGTGAGGCACTTGATCAGGGTCGTCTTCCCGGCGCCGTTAGGGCCCAAGAGTCCGAAGATCTCCCCCTCCTCGACCTCCAGATCCACGTCCTTGAGGGCCTCGACCGTCTTCTTCGTGCTGCGGAGGAAACCCTTGCGGTCCT
>JBHIDH010000010.1:0-40145 GCA_046759985.1 Thermoplasmata archaeon | reverse complement strand
GGGAAGCTTCGGCGACCCGTTCAGCCGGCCGTTACTAACGCTCGCAACCGCAACATCCTTGCTGGTCTGGCCGTTCATCAGGTCGCGTGTGGCCGTCCCCCCACGGTCCCGGGTTTTCTCCCTCCCCTCCCGAAGATTCAAGGACACATAGGGCTACCTCCGTCCGTGGAAGGGGCCCGAGCCCTCGCCCCCGGCAGCCGTGAGAGGCGGACGGAGGTGGCCTGCCCGGTCTGCGTGGGGGACTGGAAACGATGTCGGTTCGCCACGTGCCCCAAACTCCAGGGGGTGAGGGAATGGACGCAGCAGGTCCAACGGCGGCAGGGCACGAGTCTCTACGGGGCCACGCCTCCCGCCGCCTTCGTGGGACAGTGGGGCTATCCTCGCGTCCTCGTGGGTCCCCTGTTACCCCCGACGGACGTCGACGTTTCCCTCATGGACGCCGAGGAGAGGTGGCTCGGGCTTCCCCTGCAGGAGATCCTTCGACTGCGAATGTCCATGGTCCGAGGAAAGCGACCGCAACGAGTCGAGGTCGCCGCCCTGCACGACAAGCCACTCGAGGCCCTCCAAGAGGTCGCCATGGCCTCGGATCCGGTGCACGCAGAGATGGAATTGACGAAGCGGCCAAACTTGGACATATACTTCTCGCCGCGCGGGAAGCCCATGGGGCCTTCGGCCTCCTTCGAGTCCCTCGAGCTTGCAGAGAACCCCGCGGTTCCGCGTAGGGTCGACTACATCGTCTCCGACGGCGACCTGCGAGCGGGGCCAGGGACGTGGGACCTGTACGAGCACGGCATTGGACAACGGCATTTGACCCGCCTCCTGAGCGTGGGTCTCCTTGGACAGACGCGCCGCCGACGACTTGTGCCGACGGAGTGGAGCATCACCGCGGTCGATGACATCGTCGGGAAGCACCTCCGGGAACGGGTCCGGTACCATCCCGAGCTGGGGGAGTTTCACCTGTACGGCGCGGAAGCGGTGGCGAACAACGTACAGATTCTCCTACTCCCCGGACCCTGGATGTTCGAGGCGCTAGAAGGTTGGGAGGGACACCCGGCGGGCCCCGCGTCCGACTTTGAACGGCCTTGGGGACGAAAGGACTACCCCACGAACCTGGTCGGAGCGTACCACGCCGCTCGCCTTCCCGTCCTAGAGCACCTAGATACCGTTCGGAGACAGGCCATCGCCCTGGTCTTTCTGGAGGTCTACCGGGAGTGGATCCCGCTTGGAGTGTGGCGCTTCCGGGAGGTGGCTCGGGAAGCCTTTCGACGGAGGGGGCGGCGGTTTTCGAGCCTCGGCGAGGCCCTGGAAGTCCTCCGAGGGCGTCTGCGGATTCCTCTGGACCGGTGGCTTCAGGAGAGCACTCTCTACTCCTTCTATCGGAACCAGCGTCGGCTGGAGGATTTCGTGGAACCGTCGTCGGCGGGAAGCCATTAGTAGCCGCCCCTATTCTGTCTTGGGGGAGTGGTATGGACTTCGAGGCTTATCGCGACGAGTTTCCCATCTTTCGGTCGAAGAGTTACATGAATACGTGCTCTCTGGGCCCCCTCTCAACCCGGGCCCGGGACGGGGTGACCCGATTCTTCGACGACTGGGATGAGATGGGGGCCCACGCCTGGCACGAGCGATGGATGGACGCCCTCGACGGGGTGAGGGCGCGGTACGCCCGCCTCATCGGGGCGGCGAAGGAGGAAATCGCCCTCGCCCCCAACGTGTCCTCCGCCCTCTCGGTCATCGCCAGCTCCCTTCCCTATGAGGAGCGGGCGGAGGTGGTCACCACGGAGCTCGACTTCCCCACGATCCCCTACCAGTGGGCGGTGCGACCGGACGCCGAGGTGAACCTTCTCGCGAGTCCCGACTCCATCACCCTGCCCCCCGAAGCCTGGAAGGCGAACGTGACGGAGAGCACTCTGGCGGTGGCGACGTGTCACGTGTTCTTTGCGACCGGGTTTCGCCAGGACATCGCGGCCCTGTCGCGCCTCGCCCGGAAGGCAGGCGCCTTCACCATCGTGGACGGGTACCACGGGACGGGACAGCTGCCGGTGAACGTCCGGGACCTCGGGGTCGATGTCTACATCTCCGGATCGCTGAAGTGGCTCCTCGGCGGGCCCGGCCTGGCGTTCCTCTACGTGCGACGCGAGCTCATCCCGGAATGGACGCCCACCCTAACGGGCTGGTTCGGGAACGCCCACCAATTCGACTTCGACCCCCGGAAATTCGCCTTCTGGGAGGACGCCCGCCGCTTCGAGGTGGGCACTCCGGCCACCGGCGTGGTGTTCAACGCCGCGGTCGGGATTGACCTCATTCAGGAGGTGGGCCCCTCGCGCATCCGGGACAGGACGTTGCGGTTGGCCAACGACCTCGTTGAGCGCGCGGAGGACGCGCGGCTGGACGTACGCGCCCCGCCGGAGGAGGCCCGCACCGGGATCGTCATGGTGGAAACCCCCGACCCCGGTCGGGCGGTCCAGCGACTCCTCGCCCGGGACATCATCGTGGACGCCCGCGGGAGTCGTGTCCGGATTTCGCCGTACTTCTACAACACCTTCGAGGAGAACGAGACGGTCGTGGAGGTCCTCGCGGCGACGGCATGAGGGGATGGACGGTTCGGGGGCCCGGGACCACCCCGTCCGGGGTGGCACGGAAGGGTCGCGAGTGGCGGACACCGCCCGGAGGGTGCCGACTGTACTCCTATATAGCGAGGGGCGATGAGCGGCCATGGAGCCGCCACTCATCCTCTACGTGGACGTCCACGAGCCGGAGGAAATCGAGCGACACCTCCGGGAGGCCGGCGTATCCGTCAAGCGAAAGACCCTAGCGCCAGGGGACTACGTCGTGGGGGAGGTAGGGGTGGAGCGAAAGACAATCCGGGACTTCTTCTCCTCCATCGTGAACAGGCGGCTCTGGGAGCAGGTTTCCCGGCTCCGCGACACCTATCCTCGCCCCCTCGTGGTGGTCGAGGGAGATCTTGCCCTGCTCGACGACTTCCCCAATCCGAAGGCATTCTGGGGCACCTTCCTCGCCCTCCACTTAGAGGAGGGTGTGCCCGTCCTCTTCCCCCCGACCTACCTCCACACGGCCCTCCTCCTGGAAACCCTCTATCGCCGCCAGCGGGAAACCCGGAGCTCCTTTGGGCTCCGGCACAAGCCCAAGCTTCTCAGCCTCCCCCAGAGGCAGGAGTTCGCCGTGCAGGGCCTCCCGCAGATCGGGGACACGTTGTCCAGGACGTTGCTCGAACGGTTCGGGTCGGTCCGCGGGGTCATGGCGGCCTCGGAGCGAGACCTGATGAAGGTGCCGATGATTGGGCCGGGGAAGGCCTTCCGCATTGCCGAGTTGCTGGACGCCCCCTATGCAGGCGGGCAGCGGCGAATCGAAGACTAGGGGGAGGCCTGGGGGAGGAGGGCTCGCAGCCGTTGTAGCGCACGCAGTTTCTCCCTCGAGCCCAGCCTCGCCTCCTCGATCCCACGGGCGAGCGCATGGGTAGTCTCGTCCATGGCCTCGCGATTCACCGGGTACGGCACGCCGTCCTTGCCGCCGAGGGCGAAGGAATACCGCACGGGGTCGGACCAGCTGGGCTCCTCCCCGTAGATCACCGCGGAGATGTAGGCGAGGGCACGGACGGTGGCAGGTCCGATCCCGCGGACCCCCAGGAGTTCCTCAAAGCTTTCCGGCTGAAACTCATAGGTCCGGCCTAGGGCCTCCCAGTTCACCCCCTGGGGGACGGCGAAGGCGCGAAACGGGTCCTCCTCCCCTGTCCACGCCCGTAGACTGCTCTGCCCCGGTTCTCGGAGGCTCCGGAGAAAGCGGGCAATCCGCCTGGGGTCCTCCCGGGCCAGTTCGACACTCGCGCCCCGACTCGCCCGGCTGCCCCGGGCCGTCATGTCCAGGGCGGTGGGGAGGGTCTCCCCAAGGATGGCAGCGTGGGGCTCCTCGTCGAAGTGGCTCACTTCCCTCCAATACCAGTGATACCGACGGGCCATGCCGCGCTCCGGATTCATCCCCTGCTGGATGACCGTCCAGCTTCCGTCCTCGGAGAGGACGAAGGCATGGTGGTAGATCCGGTGCTGATCCTGGACTGCGGCGCTATCGACCTTGGCGCTCAGCTTGCTCGCCCGGACGAGGGCCTCGACGGAGCCGTCCCGGAGGCCGAAGGCGGCCCCAAGCGCCCGAATCTCGTCGGGGCTCCGGCGCGCGACCCGCCCCTTTCCACCGGCGACGCTCAGGCCCACGTCTCGGTGGCGGAGGGCCTCCTTTAGGGCCCCGAGGACGACGGGGCCCATTCCGCTGGAGTCCCAATCCCAGCCCAGGACGTTCCCGTAGCACTGGAGCCAGAAGGGGTCCGCGAGCCGCTCCAGGAGGACCTCTCGGCTCCACTCATGGACGATGACCTCCGCAATGGCGCCCCCCAAGGCCACCATCCTGGGAAAGAGCCACCGAGGCGCCCGTCCCCCATGGAGCGGCAGGTCCGCGATCCCAGTCCGCACGTCACATCCACCGCGCGGCCTCCTATAGTCCTGACACGGGGGTGGGTGAATCTACTCTGGAACGTTTCTGGAGGGTCAGGAAGGCCGATCAACGCGAGTTGCGACGAGAAGGGAGGAGGATGAGGCGCTTGAGCTGCGAGCTCCACCTCTCCGCCTTCTCCTGGGGCTCGGACTCCCCATCGTCCTCGTAGGCGCCCTCGAGGAGCCGGCCAAGGTAGCCATCAACGAAGGGGACATCTTCCACCACCCCGCTCCAGTCACGGAGAAGGTCGCCGTGGTTCCGTTCGAGGTCGGCGAGGGCCTCGCGAATCTGATCGATGATGTCGTCGGGGGGGTCCCCTCGGATCACGGTCGCCAAGACCGCGTGTTGACCCGAGACGATGGAGATCTTGAGTTCGCCGAAGCTCATCTCGTTCAGCTCCCCCGACTCCCCCCTGAACGAGTCCCGCACGAACTCCTGGACGGCCCGCAGCATCCCCGAGAGGATGTCGCTGTCCACGTAGGGCTTCAAGCGACGCGTCAGGTGGCGCAGCAGCGCGCCGCTCCGGTGGAGGAGGAAAACCTCCTCGACGTAGTTCTCCGACCTTTCCTCGGCTTCCTCCTTCGCCGCGCGCTTCCGGAGGTTCCGTCCGACCATCTGGTAGGTGAGAGCGGAGAGCCAGATTCCCTGAATGGCAATGAAACCGACGACGAGTAGGACGATTGCGTCCGCAACTTCCGGGGTGACCATCGTGTGCCTCGCGCAAGAGCCTCGACATCGCCGACGGCCTGGAATCCCAGTCCCGCCTGCGCCCGGTTTCTCGGGAAAGCAGCCTCTTTTTGTCGGAGCATAAACCTTGGCCCCTGGGTATCAGCGGGGGACACTGGCCCCAGCCTTCGGGAACAACCGCACGCGCCACCGCCTGGGGGTCGCGGTCCTCGCCTAGAGTCAGGCGCAGGTGTGGGAGCACAAGGCGCCTGAGGCGCCATGACGGGCGTACTTCGACGCCGAACGTCGCGGGGCGGCGTTGGTCACGGGGAAGAACTCGGCTCGGGCTTTCCCCTCCCCGTCACACGTGGCGCGAGGGGTCTGTCGGCACCGATAACGGCCGCGTTAGCTTTATAGCGAGACAGGCACCAGCTTTTCCCGTCCGATGCCCGTCGCCTCGCCCCTCTTCAACTTGCAGCCGAACTCCCAGAGGGAGGCCGACGAGTGGATTCTCGTCTTGATCGGCGCCCTCCGCAAGAAATCGGACGAGTGGAGCCTGAGGATTGTCCACAACGACGGAAAGGAACTCGCCTTCGAGTGCGACCCTCCGCTCTCAAACGAGGACGTATCGAAGGTTTTCGTCCGCTACCACGTTCGAGCAATGACCGCAACCGCAGATGATGTGAGGATCAGTCATGACTTCACTCGAGAAACCTCGCGTTAAGCTGAAGATTTGTCTGGTCGGGGAGCCTGCGGTGGGAAAGACCTCCCTCATCCGTCGGTTCGTCCACGGTGACTTCGATGACGACTACACCGTTACCCTGGGGACCCGCGTCACGAAGAAGGTAGTCCGCCTACCCGCATCCGACGGCGGCGAACCGGAGGGGGTGGTCCTCGTGATCTGGGACATCATGGGCCAGCAGGGAATCCGAGATCTTCTGCAGGAGGCGTTCTTCCGAGGCGCCCAGGGTATCCTCATGGTATGCGACGTAACACAGCCTGACACCCTTCCCCGACTGGAGGGCTGGCGGCAGTCGGTGGAAGGGGTCGCAGGACCGCTACCGGCCCACCTCCTCGCGAGCAAGGTCGATCTGGCGGACCAGGCCTCCCTTTCCGAGGCCGCGCTCGAGGCAGCCTGCCGGCAGTGGCGTTGCTCCTGGCAGTTCAGCAGCGCGAAGACCGGCCAGGGTGTGGAAGAGGCCTTTGAAGGGCTGACGCGCCTCGTCCTCAACGGCCTGCGGGCCCCCAGCGGGTAACCGCTCTTCGCGAAAGGGAATTCTCCCCGTGAGTCAGGATGGGACCCCTCATCCCGCGTTCGGCGCGGCAGCTTTCTCGGCGAGGATGGGCGCGATAATCTTCTCTCCCAAGGTATAGAACACGGGCTCCACGTTCTCCCCCGTTTTCGCGCTGGTGAAGTAGTAGGGGGAATCAAAGGCGGAGGCGTACCCGTCCACCTCGCGTTCGCCCACAAGCATGACCGCTTCGTCCCGGAGGTCGGCCTTGTTGATGGCGTAGACGACAGGGACCGGGCCCGCTGCGTTGAACACCGCCTCCACCCACTCGTCCAGTGCCCGAAGGGACGAGTGGCGGAGCAGGTCGCAGACGGCGACGATGCCCTGCGTCCCGAGGAAGAAGGCCTCCCGGAGGAGGTTGCGCACGTGCCTCTCTCCCATGATGTCCCAGATGAGCATGTCCACCTGGACCACTCCCGCCTCTCCTGGGGTCGGCAGCTGGAGCTCCTTCTTCGAGATCTTGGCGCCCAGGGTGGTGATGTACCTGTCGTCAAACTCGTCCAGGACATACCGCCGAATCAGGCTCGTCTTGCCGACGGCGGCCTCCCCCACGAGGCACACCTTGACCTTGAGGCGCACTCCGGCTTCCACAGGGATCCCTCGCCTGTCTCCCGTCCCGGCCCCCCGTTATTAAGCTGCCGAGCCCATTCTCAGCAAGCGGGCCGTGGGCACGGGGGCGGGACGCAAGCGTCGTTCGCGGCCGCGGGAAGGACGCAGAAAGGTTCTTATGCGCGACATGCGAGCCATCGGCGTGGGCCGCATCGGCCGTGGGTGGCAACTGAGCAAGGTCAGCTTCGGGATCCTGCGCCGCGACAAGGAACTCCTGCTGTTCCCCTTCCTCGCCCTCCTGGTATCCGGCCTCGCCTGGGGGCTCCTCCTGGCGAGCATCCTCTTCCTGGACATCCCCTTCTTCGAACAGTTCGCCGGCCAGCCGATCCTCTTTTTCCCCCTCCTCCTCCTGTTCTACTTCCTGACCGCCTTCCTGGCGGTCTACTTCCAGGCGGCCGTCGTGGGTTCCGCCCTGATCCGACTCAAGGGCGGGCACCCGACCGTCCGGGATGCATTCCGGCAGGCCAACAAGCACGTGGGGAAGCTCTTCCTCTGGGCCCTCCTCACGGCCACCGTCGGCCTCATCCTCCGGGCCATCCGGAGGCGGGCAGGCCTCCTGGGTGGCTTCATCGCCGGCGCCCTGGGGATGACCTGGGCCCTGGCGACCTACATGGCCGTCCCCGTTATCGTGGCCGAGGGGCTTGGACCGTGGGCGGCCTTGAAGCGTTCCGCCTCCCTCTTCCGCCAGGCATGGGGGGAGACCATCGTGGGCGGCTTCGGGGTCGGCCTCATCCTGGTCCTCCTGGGCCTCGTCGGGCTGCTGCCGCTGTTCATCGGGTACCTTCTCGGGACCGGGATGACGCTCCTGGTCGGGGGCGCGGTGGCCGCGGTGTACTGGTTCATCCTCTTCCTCATCTGGGGAGCGGCCTGGCCGGCTCTCTCGGCGGTCCTCTATCGGTACGCCGCCGAAGGGCGCCAGGTTCCCGGGCTCGCGGAGTCCATCCTCCCTCCCGTCGTCCGGTCCTAGGGACCCTCAGGCGGGACGCAGGAGGCGGAGGACGTCCTCCCAGCCGGCGTCCGTCTTGAAGCCTTTGGGGTCCAGCGAGGTGCGATGGCCCGTGAAACCGGCCTCCGCCAGACGCCGTAGGGTCTCCGCGAGGGGCGGGGGGGAGATGCGGAGGTGGTGGGCAACCTCATCCGTGGTGTAGAACAGCGGCGGGGCGTCTGCTTCCTCCCGCCAGGTCTCCACCAGCCGTTCGAGGGACGCCGGCATGTACGCAGGCACGCGCAACCTCGCGAGGAGATCACCGTCATGGAGGGGGCCCGCCCACAGCGGACCCGCCTCCCCAACCGTGCCCAGGACTCGCTCCTTCCCCTCCCGGTAGGCAACGTACCCGAGCTGCCGAAGCGCCGCATCGGCCCGTCGGGCACCCGACTGCAGCCGGAAGAAGAGCTTGTAGTAGTGCCCCCTCCAGAGGGACAGGAGGGGCCGGGCGGCCAAATCGAGCCGCGCGGCCGAGCGGAGAACGAAGCCCGCGAGGATGCGGAGACCCACCTCATGGCGGAAGGGGGCCCGCAGCGGGACCGCGCCGTAGCGGCGGCGGCACGTCCTCGGGTAGGTCCCCGCAAGGGGGGCCGTATCCGTGGCCGTCACGGCCAGGTACCCCGAGGGACGGAGGGACCGGAGCGCGTTCTCCACGAAGGGCGCGGGACTTCCGAAGGGGTCCACATCCACGTAGTCGAACCGTTCCGTGGTGAGGAGGGCGTTCAGGTCCTGGCAGCGAACCCGAACCTCGGAGAGGCCGTTCCGCGCCGCGTTTTCGCGGATGAGATCGCACGACTCGGGTCGCCGGTCGTTGAGGCTGATCTCCAAGGGGGCCGGGACCTCCAGGGCGAAGCGTATCCCTTGGATCCCGGTCGCGGCGAGGCCGTCCAGGACTCGACGCACGTGCTCCCCGATCGTCGTTAGGAACAGGATGGAAACGTGCCGGGGGGTCGCCATGGCGGCGTTGTAGAAGGGCCCCCCTCCCACCTTCCCGGGTCCCCGGCGCGCGTGGTCCGCCGGGACGAGAACCTCCGCCAGGCCCTCTTGCACCGGAATCAGGTCCGCTCCGCGGGTTACCGTTCCCATTCGCCCTTGAGCAACCCCACGATCTTGTACGGGAGGAGGTTCCGGTTCACCGGGGTCACCTCCAGAATGCGCACGTCGTCCCGACGACGGATGTCCTGCAGGAGGGGGTTCCGCGACTTCTTGTGGAGGGTGAGGATGACCGGCTTCTCCGAGTCCAGGGCGTCCTTCACCGCCTGGACGAACTCCTCGCTCTCCATCTCCATCTTCCCCACTTCGTCCACGACGATGATGTCTGCCTCCCCCGTGGCCTGTCGTATCGCAAGGACCCCGATGCCGTTCAGGGCCTCGATGTCCACGCCGTAGGGACCCACCATCACATTGGACTGGATCTCGGGAGAGGCCAGCACCTCCCGCCTCTTCGTGACCCAGTCCGTGACCCAGAAACCCCTCCGCCGACCCTCCTTGAAAATGGGCTCCGTCACCATGCCTCCCACCCTTCCTCCCGCCGCTTCCAGCATCTCGATGACCTTCAGGAGGGCGTAGGTCTTTCCGGCGTTGGGAAGCCCCGTGATGCCAATCTTGAGGCTGGTGACCATGGATTCGCGAGCCCGGAAAGGCGTTCCGGCCTATTAAACAGGTACGAGGAGGTCCGGGTCAGTCTGGCGCCTCGCCCGACGCGGTCTTCCGCCGCATTTCCCGGATGCGCATCAGGGGGTACCCGAGCTTCTCCTCGTACCGTAACGCGGCGATGACCCGAGCCTCGCGGTAGCCTACACGAAGGTCGACCTCGAGCATCTCTCCCGTGAGGGATCGGTAGGAGAACGCCCCGTCGGCTCCGCCCGGGGGAAGGTTGATCCGAACCCGCACCTCTTCGACAAAGGGCTGGAGCCGGGTTCCCTCTTCGATGGACCGCGCCAGCACCTCGACGTTCCGGGGGGCGATGGGCGCGCCGACGAACTGGTGGTAGATGGATCCGAGCTTGATGCCGGCCTCGAAGGCGGCCCGTTCCGCGTCCGTGCAGTCGAAATAACCCGCCGCTGGGTCCTCCATACGACCCCCGGGTCCCAAGGGGGGGCGAGCTAAGAGCCTTTGCCGTTTCGCCCCTCGAGGTGCGCCCCGATCTCGGTCAGGCTTCGGAGGACGATGAAGTCCTCGGCCGGATGCTCCGTCTTCCGATCGATGAGCATGGGCGTCATGCCTACCCGTGAGGCCCCTCGCACGTCGGCCTCGAAGCGATCGCCCACGTGGACCGCCTGGGCGGGCCAGACCTTCATCGTGGCCAGCGCCGCTCGAAAGATCCTGGGATCCGGCTTCTCCGCGCCGACGGCGTAGGAGTAGGTGATGGATTCGAAGTGGCGGGTCAGGTCCAGGCCTTCGATCCTCCCCGGAAGATCGTGGGAGGCGTTGGAGATGATGCCCAATCGATACCCCTCTTCGCCGAGCGACGTGAGGGCTGGGCGCACGTCCTCGTAGGCGTGGAGGACGATGGTCTCGAAGTGCCGCTGAACGGTGTCCAGCATCGCCTCGTCGTGGGGGAGGCCGAGGCGGCGGAGGATGGCCGCGTCGTAGCGGCGGAAGAACGCCTTCTCCTCCTCCGGGGCGGGAAAGGAACGCTTGAACTCCGTCTCGGTTTCGTCGAAGGCCCGGATGAGGTCGGACCGGTTGAAATCGGGGCCTCGCACGCCCGACTTGGTGACAATCTCGTCCGAGCTGATGCGATACCCGTGCTCCTCCAGGGCCCGGCTCCAGATCACGGCCGCGCTGGGTTCGGCCCAGGCTAGGGTGCCGCCGAAGTCGAAGAAGAGGACCTCGTACCGTCGGGGGGACATGGCCGCTGGCGGATACGCACGTCCCCAATAACCCTTCGCCGTGGTCACCTCTTTCGCGGAGGCCTCCCGCTTCCCGCGAACCTTATGTGAGGATGGGCGTTGGAAGGTTATGCCCCACAAGTTTGACCCGGATCACCTCGAGAGGTTGCAGGACCCGGAACGGCTCGAGTGGCAGGACCCCACCGCGATTCTTCAAACCTTTGGCCTCCGGTCCGGGATGTCCCTCGCCGACGTGGGCTGCGGGCCCGGCTTCTTCTCCCTCCCGGCTGGGGGTCTGGTCGGGGCGACGGGGCGGGTCTACGCCATCGACGTGCAGGAAACCATGCTCTGGGCACTTCAACGCCGGCTAGTCGAGAATCACATCGACAACGTCCTTCCGGTCCTCTCCCGGGAGGAACTCATCCCGCTCGCCTCCGCCTCCGTCGATTTCGTCCTCCTGGTGAACGCCTTGCACGAGCTCGACGGCGACGCGACCCTGCAGGAGGGCCGTCGGCTCCTGCGAGAGGGCGGTCACTTCGGCCTCGTGGACTGGAAGAAGGAGCCGATGGAGCATGGGCCGCATGTGGAACACCGCGTGTCGGTGGACGAGGCCCGGGCGCGGCTCGCGAAGAACGGCTTCTTCGGGGAGGAGGTCGAGGTCGGGCCCTTTCACTACGGACTCCGCCTCGCCCGGGACGAAAAGGGTTAATCGGTTGAGGTCGTGTTCCCGGCCGTTCCATGAAACTCATCGGCGTCCTCGGCGGACAAGAGCCCGGGGAGGAGTTCCTGGCCATGGCGGAGGAGGTGGGCTACCGCATCGCCCAGGCCGGGGCCGCCCTCATCTGTGGGGGCTTGTCCGGGGTCATGGAGGCCGCCTGCAAGGGGGCTAAGCGCGGGGGCGGCCTGACCGTCGGGGTGCTGCCCACCATTCGCAAGGCCGACGCGAATCCGTACGTGGACGTCGCCATCGCCTCGGGTATGAGCACGGCCCGCAACGTCATCATCGTCCGCTCCGCGGACGCCCTCATCGCCATCGACGGCAGTTACGGGACCCTCTCCGAGATTTCCCATGCCTTCGAGCAAAGGAAGCCCGTGGTGGCCCTTGGGAGCTGGGACATGGGGAGTCTCGGGATCCCTGCCGATCTCTATCGGAAGGCCCAGAACCCCCAAGAGGCGGCGACCCTGGCCCTCGCCCTGGCCGAGGAGGCGGAGGATTCTCCCGTCCCCTTCGGCGGGACGTCATAGCGGGCCCATCGCATAGCGGGCTACCGCTTCTCCACGTCTTCCCCCCCGGCGAAGATCTCCTGGACCGCGTTGTAGAGGTCTTCCATCCCGTAGGGAATCTCGGAGGAGACGGGGGTGAACCTTCGGTAGACACCGATGGTCTCCAGCGCCTTGAGAAACTCCGCGTCCAGGACCTGTTTGGGGCTCTCCCCCTCCTCCACCAAGGCGTCGTAGAGGGCGTAGGGGTCGGAGGACCACTTCAGGACCTGGCGGAGATCCTCCTCGGAGAGGATGTCGGCCTTGGATAGGACGTTCAGGAAGGGGACGGCGTGGCGGAACTGGGCGGTGGCGCTCAGCAGGAAAGAACTCACCAGGCCCGAGGGGCTCTTCACGAGGATGGGGTCCGACAGGTACGCGAGGAACCCGTCGTCCCGTCCGAAGGCCTCGATGACGACGCGACTCGACTCTCGGAAGGTGAAGAGCTCCATCTGCCCCGGGGTGTCCACCAGGAGAAAGTCGGTCTCGAAACTTTCCAGCACGTCCTTCACCTCCTTCACGTGCGCGGCGATCAGGTCCGCCGCCACCACCTGGGCCCCGTTGGGTCCCAGCTCGTACTCTTCCATAATCTCGGGAAGGCGGATCCAGTCACGAATGTCCACATCGGGATCGTAGGGAATCGTCTCCGCCCCGGGATCCAGGTTCAGCGTGACCGCGTCGTAGCCCTGCAGAATGCACCACGCACGGTAGGCCTCCACCAGGGTGCTCTTGCCGCTTCCCGCTGTCCCCACGACGTAGATGACGGGCGTGACCACGGACAACGAGAGGTCCGGGGCTAATTAAAGCGTGGGGGACGGGCCTGAAGGGACCTTCGGGGCCACAGGGGTGCCCTTTCGAACCCTTGACCAATCGGTTTCTCCGGCGTGGCCTAAGAGCCGACCGCTCTACCTGGCTGAGCTACAGGCCCGTCAGGAGACCATGAGCGCGAAACCAGCTTAAAGGTATGGAGGGGTGCGCCATGGGGCACCCTCGGGCGGCAAACCGAAGCCGGCGACGGACACGAAACCGCGCCAGGGAATGGGTCCTTTTTGGAGGGCCGTGCCGGCGGGCGTCGGGGCCTTGAAAGCCGTTTATAGGAGGGAGGGACTCATCTCGGCACGGTGCATCCAGACAACCTGGGGCCGCCCCGACTCGAGTACCGTGCGCTCCCCGCGAGCCCCCTTCTCCTCGCGCTTCTCTTTCTGACCCTCATCGTGACCGCGATCGGCATTCCCATCGCAAGCGTCAACCGCCTCCCCCTGGAAGTGTGGTGGCTGTGGGTGGCGCCTCCTCTTTTGGTGGGGGGCGCCATCGTTCTCGGAAGGCTGAGCCCCCTCCGTCTCTACGAGGAAGGGCTGGAGATCCCCCTTCCCCTGTGGCGTCGCCTGGGCGCCGTCCGGCGCGCCTACCGGTACGAGGAGGTGGTCAACCTCTACCCGCGCCTGTACTACGTCTCCGGCGCAATCCTCTCCCCGTTCGCCGCGTCCGTGGGGACCGTAGAGCACCTCGGCTTGGCCCTCGAACTCCAGGACGGGCGGGAGGCGACCCTCAAGTTCACCCCGGGCACGCCCCGCTTCGCCCGAGGACAGGATGAGGGGTACAACCTGGTCGTGGCGGAGTTTCGGGAGGTGTTCGAGGGCCTTGAGAGGCCTTGGGTGACGCAGGTGCATCCCTACGGGGCGGAGGAGATCGACGCCATGAAGCGGGAGGCCGCCCGGCCCCTCCTGCCTTTCTGGGTCATCGTCCTCGCCTTCTTCTCCCCGGTCGTCCTCCTCCCGTCCCTCTTCTTCCTCCTCACCGGCCTGGGGAGCCCCATCGACCTCCCGCAGGTGGCCTTGATTCTCCTGGTCGGCCTGACCCCGCCGGCCGTCATGCTGTTCACGTCATGGAGGCGCAGCGAACGTCGGCACTTCTATCTCAAGGAAATCTCCAAGTTCAACGCGTGGAAGCGCGCGTCGTCCCCGCCCTAGGTGGACCAGGCATACCGACCGACACCCCCACCCCCCGGGTCCGCCAGTAGGGTAATCAGGAGCACGTATTCGCGACCCGTTTCGATTTGGACGCGAAAGTAGTCGCCGACATTCAGAACGCCGTCGCCGTTCGCGTCGACGTAGGAGACCGGCCCGACGGGAATGGAGGGGTGCAGGGGGCCTTCGTACTGCAGGGAGTCGTCCAGCAGGAAGAGGCCGAGTTCCTCGAAAGGTCGGGGGAACGAGGCCGTCGCGACGGTCACGGTCGTCATGGAACCCGCCGGCTCCCCGACGAGGGTATAGAAGGGGTCTTTGGGCTGGGCTTCGAATTGGAGGAGGATCGGCAAGAAGACGACGCCTAGGACGGCGGCGAGGCCGATCGACGCGAGGGCGGATACGACCATCAGGCGTTTGGCCTGCGGGGAGGGAGGTCGTCTCCGGCCTGCATGTCGCTCCTCCGCCTCCGCCATGCTCCCTACTCCACGTAAATGGCCGGTCTCCACGGGGTGGCCTGATTGGCCTTGGAAAGGGGGTCGTCGATGCCGGGGTCCCCCTCCTGGAAGACCGTCACCTCCGCGCGGAGTTCGGATTGGGCGAAGGGGATGGCGTCCCGGAGAAAGGAGGCCTCGTCCGGAGTCCAGTCGGATGATGCGAGCCCCTCCGGGCCTCGCTTCTCCGCGTCACCCACAAGTCGCTTGGCGAAGTAGGGGAGCGCGGCACCGTGGTCGGCCACCTCCGGGTCCTCCCTGGCCTCCTTAATGAGGGTGCCCGCGTCGAGCCTCCCCTCGCGCTGAAGTCGCGCCGCGAGCTCGTAGACGGTCCGCTTCCAGGGCGGGGCCGTGTAGAAGGCGACGCGCTTGGGGGCGATGCGGGTGGCCTTGAGGATCTGGCGGACGTCGTCCAAGACGTCCTTCAGGTAGTCCTCCATGGCCTCCGCCTTCGGATCGAGGGCCTCCTCGGAGGCCTCCGGGTACGTTGCATCCTGGATGAGTCCCTCCTTGCCGAGGGATTGCCACATCTCCTCCGCGAGGTGGGGAGTGAAGGGATTCAGGAGCTTGCTCTGCGCTTCCTGGAATTCCTCCCAGAGGGCCCTGTTGGGCATCCCTTCGATGCGGCGGAGGTACCAGCTCCACTCGCGCTGCAAATCGAAGTAGGCATGCTTCAGGGCCGTTCGATGACTGAGGTTCTCCATGGCCTCGATGGTCCCCTGGATAGCGCGATGCAGGACGGAGCGAAACCAGCGGTCCACCGATCGCGTCTCCTCGGTCATCTGAGGCCGCGTCGTCGCCCCCTCATGAAGCCTCGCCAGTCGCCTCCCCACTGCATCCGCGAACTCCGCGTCGAAGCTGGCGTCATCCAGCCCCTCCCCGCCCTGGGCCAGGGTGAGGCGGGTCGCATCCGCCCCCCATTCGCGGATGGCGTCGCGAATGAAGAGCGCGCCCGCGCGTGACTTCGACATGCGTCGGCCCGGGATGAAAATCCAGCCGTTCACCCCCAACGCCCGGGGCCAGAGATCGGCGGGGAAGATGGCCACGTGGTTAAACAACATGAAGGCGTAGTGATTGGAGACCAGGTCCGTCCCGGAATTGCGCAAATCAAACGGGTACCAGTAGGTGAACTCCCTTCGCATCTCCGCCACCAGTTCCCGGGGAATTCCGGCGGCTTTGGCAACCTCCTCCTCGTCTCCGTGGCCGAGGAAGACGAAGTCAAAGAGTTCGTCCCCCAGGCGTTCCGGATCGACCTGTCCGTCCTGGAGGATGTGGGCGACGGTGTAGTAGGCCATGTAGATCGTGGAGTCCGAGAGGGATTCGATGACCCAGCCATCGTCCCATGGCAGGCGCGTTCCCAAGCCTTGATGGTGCGTGCAAGCCCAATC
The DNA here is from genome assembly GCA_046759985.1 of Thermoplasmata archaeon. Classification (GTDB taxonomy): domain Archaea; phylum Thermoplasmatota; class Thermoplasmata; order RBG-16-68-12; family JAJISG01; genus JAJISK01. Next base: position 24,153 of record JBHIDH010000010.1, on the reverse strand, counting down.
CCTGAGCCAATCGATAACGTTGTGGAACCGTTTGCGGATGGCCTCCGGGTAGAGGGTTACCTCGTCTAACAGCTCGTGCACCCGAGCCTTCCAGGTGGGTTCGCCGTAGACCAGAAACCACTGGTTCTCCACGACCTTCACAATCGCCGGGGTCAGGCACCGACACACCACAGGCCCGCTGGGCTCGAGGAGGATGTCCGCTTCGCCGTTCGCCAGCATCTGGGCCTTCACCTTCTCCTTGGCCTCCTCCACCTTGAGTCCCGCGAAGGCACCCGCCCGGTCGTTCATGGTGCCGTTATAGAACTCGGTCCTGTACACCTCCTCTTTCGCCTCTTGGAGCCGATCCGTCTCGTCCGACCGCTCGATGCCCAGCCGCTCGACGATGTCCACGGCGGGCATGGGACCGAAGCCTTCCAGGTCGATGATGGCGATGGGTTCCAGCGATCGGACGAAAGGCACATCCAGGTGGTACTTCATCAATATCGCATCATCCGCCTGGAGTTCCCGCAGCGCGACCCAGTCATCCGGCGCGTCGGCCGGGACGCTGCTCACGATGCCCGTCCCGATGCTCTGGTCGATGAAACGAGTGGGCAGGATGGGGATGGGGTCGCCCACCAGGGGAGAGACGGCGCTCTGGCCCAGGAGGTGGTGGCCCTCCACCGTCCCCATCACCTTGACCTCCTTCCCCTGCTGGCGTAGCTTATCGACGGCCCCCTGGTTCACGATCCATCGCTCGTCGCCGACCTGGGCGTCTACGTAGTCGACTTCGGGGTCCACCCAGACGTTCGTCGTCCCGAAGATGGTCTCGGGCCGGAGCGTGGCGGCCACAAGGTACCGCTGCATGAGGCGGAACTTGAGGAGCACGAACTCATGCGGGACCTCCCCCTCCCCCTCGAAGCGATCGTGGTCGCCGATGGGAATCTCGTCCCGGGGGCACCAGATTACGGGATGCTTCCCGAGGCGCACGTAATCTCCTTCGCGAAGTCGACGGAACTGCCACCGGACGAAGGCGTCGTAGGGGGGGTTCTGATCCGTCGTGAAGAACGTGCGGGACCAATCTACGGCCGCCCCGAAGGCCATGAGGTCCTTCTTGGTCTCCGCGGGGAAGACCTGGATCCAGTGGAGGGGGTCCGCGAAGGCGGGGATGTCCTCCTCGGGGATCCCGTTGCTTCGGAGGATCTCAATCTGCTCCTCGTCCCCGTCCGCGACCCGCTTCGCGGCACCTAGGATCGGGAGACCCGTGACGTGGAACGCCTGCGGGAAGAGGACGTTGAAACCCCGCATCCTCTTGTAGCGGGCCATGAGGTCCGCGTGGAGGAAGGTGTACCCGAAGCCGATGTGCTGCAGGCTGTTGGTGTACGGATACGGGACGTTCACGAAGTACTTCGGTCGGGCTTCGTCGGCCCGGGCTTCGAAGGTCTTCGCCTCCTCCCACCGCCTCTGCCATCGAACCTCGGCGGTCCGCCAGTCATACCCCCGGCCAGGCATCCGCGCTGCCTAGGAGCAAGGTTTCTTAAACCCTTTTCCGCAGGTCTTCCAGGGGAAATCATTGTCCGACCTGGTATGACATTTGTCACAACGGTTAAATAGGGACCTCCGAATCCCTGGCGGACCAGCGACCCGGTAGGACTCCTGTCATACCGGGCCCCGAGGTTCGTCCCCCATGGATACGAGCGAGCGAATCACCATTCGCCTCGACCGGGAGATTCTGGCCCGCATGGATGCGCTGCTGAAGGAGGGACCGGGGTACGCGAGCCGCTCCCAGCTGTGCCGCGCCGCCCTGCGACAACTCCTAGAATCGCTCGAAGGGCGTAGCACCCGCGTGACGACGGAGATTCCCTCCTCCTACCTGGACTTCCTGGATGCCCTCATCCAGAGCGGCTACTTCCTGAGTCGGGAGCAGGCGGTCCGGCGTCTCATCGAGGAAGGACTCTCCCGGGAACGGGTGAAGGAGATCCTCGCGCACCAGGAGTCCATGGGACGCGCCTCCGGGAAGATCTTTCCCGTGGAGCTGGAGAAAGACAGGTAGGGGTTTACGCTGCAGGGCGCGTGGGTGAACAGGGGAGTCCTGTCGTCAGCTAGCGAAGAGGGCCGTGCCACCGGCACTGTCAGAAGGGATGGGATGCACGACAGCATCCTCCCCTGTCCCCACAGACCCTAGGGGTCCACCATGTTTGACCGGGAGGTCGCCCAGGAGATCCAGGAGCGACTCCCCGGCTACCCGGACGAACCCCGCCTCCTCCTGGTGGGCGTGGGAGGCGCCGGAATCAACATGCTTCGAACCGTGGAGGCGGGGGCGGGCCTTCGAAGGGTGGCCCTCGACACGGACGACTATGCCCTCGCGCTGTCCGGGATCGAGCAACAGCTCCATCTGCGCACCTCCCCCCCGGGAGGCACGGGAGGGAATCCGAAGGCGGGGCGCGCGGCCGCTATGAGCCACCAAGGCGAGATCAGGGAGCTGCTGGAAGGGGACATCCTCTTCCTAACGGCGGGCCTCGGTCGGGGGACCGGAACGGGCGTCGCTCCCGTGGTCGCCGAGCTGGCCCAAGAGCGGGGCCTCTCCGTCCTCGCCTTCCTCGCGTGGCCGTTCCGCCGAGAGGGGGTCGCCGCCACGGCACGGGAGGGGCTCGCCGCCCTGCGGGCCGTCACGGACGGGCTCCTGGTCCTGGACAACGAGGGGGCCATGGAGCTCCCCGGCATCGAAGCGCAGCGCGACGCGGCCCAGCTCGTGAACGAGATGTTGGGCCGGGTGCTCATGGACCTTCGCGATCGCGTCCACGGGACCTTCCCGTTCAGCGTACGGGAGGAAATGGCCGATTTCCTGGAAGATCTTCCCACCGGGAGCCCGAGTTTCCCCGTTCGTGCCATGGCCTGGTCGAATGACAAGGCCGCCGAGCCCCTCTCCGTGGACCCCCGAGGCGTGGTGGAAATCCGGTAGACCCACAAGCCACTTATCGGGTCCCCGGCTTCGAGAGGCCTCGATGTCGACGTTTCGGGACACCATCGCCTTCGAGACCCAGGGAGAGGTGGAAATCCGGGATCTCACCTCCGAGTTGACGGAGGTCATCCGTCGGTCCCCACTGCGGACCGGGATCGCCTGCGTCTTCTCCCCGAGCTCCACGAGCGCCATCACGACCCTCGAGTACGAGCCCGGGCTCCTGCAGGACCTGCCCCGCGCCCTGGAGAGGCTCTTCCCCCGGGGCCTCGAGTACGAGCACCAGAAGACCTGGCAAGATGGCAACGGGCACTCCCACGTGCGGGCGGCCTTCCTCGGCCCGAGCCTCTCGATTCCCTTCGACGGGGGCCGTCCCGTCCTGGGGACCTGGCAACAGGTCGTCTTCGTCGATCTGGACAACAAGCCGCGGCGGAGAGAGGTCCTGGTTCAGCTGGTTGGCGAGTGAGGCCTCGCCGCCCCGCCAGCCACCGCCACCCGGGGAGGGGAGAAACCCACGTCCCGCGGCCGAGGGATAGGGTCATAATGGAGCGCCTCCTAGTCGCGACATGCGACATCTCGGGGGCGAGAACAGGACCACCCGTCGCGTGATCCTCGCCCTCGCGTGGCCCGTCATCCTGGCGAACCTGTTCCAGACGCTGACAACCACCATCGATCTCCTCATGGTGGGCCGGTTGACGGATCCCGCCGTGGCCCTCGCGGCCGTGGGCTTTGGCGGCCAGATGGTGTTTTTCACGTTCACCATCATGATCTCCATCACTTCGGGGACCGTCGCACTGGTGGCCCGGGCCATCGGGGCGAAGGATCCCGAGCAAGCCAGCGGGGTCCTGGGGCAGAGCCTCCTCCTGGGCCTGATCCTGTCGCTCCCCATCGTCCTCGTCGGCCTCCTCTTCGCGGAATCCATCGTCGCCCTCTTCGGGGCCGCGCCGGAGGTGGTGGCCGCGGGGGGAACCTACATTCGGACGGTCTTCGTCGCCGCCCCCTTCCTCTTCATCATGTTCATCTCCATCGCGGCCCTTCGGGGAGTGGGGGACACCGTGACCCCCCTCCTCGTGGGCCTCCTCATCAACGTGTCCAACGTGATCCTGAACTTCCATCTCATCTTCGGGGCCCACTACGCCTTGGGCGGACTCGTCCTGGAGATTCCCAAGCTGGGCGTCTTCGGGGCCGCCATCGGCACCTCTCTCTCCTACGTCCTGGGGGCGAGCGTGTACGTCGCCCTCCTTCGCCGCGGGAAGCTGCGTCTCCGGCTGCGCCGGCCCCGTCCGTTGTGGCATCGCGCGACGACGCGGCGGATCCTGGCCATCGGGACACCGGCCGGGATGGAGCAGGTGGCGTTCCAGGTCGGCATCCTCATCTGGATTGCCATGGTGGTCTCCTTTGGAACGGAGGCCTTCGCCGCCCACAACATCGGACTCCGTATCGAGTCCTTCGCCTTCATGCCGGGCCTGGGGTTCAGCATCGCAGCGGCCGCCCTGGTGGGGCAGAACCTGGGGGCCGAGAACCCCGGAGAGGCCGAGCGGAGCGGGCGCGAATCCACGAAGATGGCCCTTCTCATCATGGGCAGCATCGCCGTTGTCATCTTCTTTGTCGCCCCGTGGATCGCCCTCGCCTTCACGAGCGACCCGGCGGTCGTGAACCTTACCGTCCTCTTCATTCGGGTCCACGCCCTCGGCATTCCCGCCACGGGACTCTTCTTCAGCGTCTCCGGCGCCTTGCGAGGGGCCGGCGACACGCGCTGGCCCTTCTACGCCACCCTCGTGGGCATCTACGGCTTGCGCCTCCCGCTCAGCTTCTTCCTCGGGTACGTCCTTGGCCTCGGGCTCCTAGGGGTGTGGGCCGCCCTCCCCGTCGAGTATTACCTCCGATCCGTGATCGTGGGCCAGCGCTTCCAGACAGGTGCCTGGAAGGCCGTCACCGTCTAGGCCGGGATGGGGCGAAAGTCGCGTGACACTAGGGTTAAGAAGCAGCGCCTCTTAGGACGGGTTGGCATGTTAGATCCCGACGTCCAGAGCCGCCCCGCGGAACTCCGGTTCAAGCTGACGCGTGTGGGGGTGACCGGCGTCAAGAAGCCCGTTCGCATCCGCCGCCCGGGCCGTTCCGCCACGTTGACGGCCAACTTCGACGTGTTCGTGGACCTCCCGGCCACCATGAAGGGATCCCACCTCTCCCGGAACCTCGAGGTGGTGAGCGAGATCGTGGAGGAGAGCGTCCGGGAACCCGTCCCGAGCCTCGAGGATGTCTGCGCGGACATCGCCCAGCGGCTGCTGGAGCGGCACGAGTACGCGACCTACGGCGAGGTCTCAGCCGAGGCGGACTACTTCCTCCGTCGGAAGACGCCCCTCGGCCAACCGACCACGGAACGGTACGGCCTCGTGGCGCGGGCACGCGCTACACGGAGCAGTACCCTCACCCTCCAGAAGTCCGTCGGGGTGGAGGTGATGGGCATGACCGCATGTCCGTGCGCCATGGAGACCATCCGGTACCGGCGGTCGCAGGAGGGGAAGGAGCCGGAGGACGGGACGCCCATCATCACCCACAACCAGCGGACCGTCGCCCGCCTCCTCATCGAGGTCCCCGAGGGGGGCGACGTGGAGGCGAACGACCTCATTGACATGGTGGAGGAGAGCCTGAGCTCCCCCAGCTACGAGATCCTGAAGCGGGGGGATGAGGCCGAGGTCGTGGAGCGGGCCCACCGAGAACCACGGTTCGTGGAGGACGTGGTGCGGGAGATCCTCGCCCGGCTGCTGAAGCGGTATCCGGACTTCCCCGACCCCCTCCAGGTGTGGGTGCGCAGCGAGAGCGAGGAGTCGATTCACAAGCACAACGCGGTGGCCGAGCGGGTCACGACCCTCGGTGAGCTGCGAAGGTAGCGTCGCCCTGGATGACGCGGCGAATCTTCCGGGCTACCTCCTCCAAGTCCGCCAGGGGAACCGTCTTGCGGGAGGGCCAGCGCCCGGCAGGGGAGTCGTCGGCGTAGCGCGGGATCACGTGCACGTGAACGTGGGGGACGATCTGCTGGGCCGCGCGACCGTTGTTCTGGCCGATGTTGATCCCATCGGCACCCAATGCCTCCCTCACGGCCCTGGCGAGGCGGGCCGCCTGGGCGAACAGGGCCCCGACCTCCTCGGGCCCCATCTCAAAGACCGTCTCGCGGTGGAGCTTGGGGAGGACCAGAATGTGGCCGGGATTGATGGGCTGGATGTCCATGAAGGCCAGGTAGGTGTCGTCCTCGTAGACACGGGCCGTCTCCTCCTTCCCCTGCACGATGAGACAAAAGATGCAGTCCGGCTGACCGCCTGGCACGCGGACGTTCATGGAGGGAGCCTTTATGAGGATTCGGGGATGGGCCGCCGGCTCGCCGGGTCTCCTCAGCCACGAGAGCTAAATACCTGGGCCGACCACTCTTAGGACGATGATGCGGGGCCTGTGCTACATCTGTTCCTTGGCCGCGGTCGGCAGCTGCCACCTCTGCGGCCGCCTGGTGTGCGAGGTGCACCTCCACGCCCCGGAGGGACTCTGCGCCAACTGCCGGGGGGGAAAGCGGGGCTAGGGCCTTGGCCTAGTCCGCGAGAAGGCTACGCATTTCCTCCTCGGTCATGTCGAGGGCCTTGAGGAGATAGTCCAGCGCCTTCTTGGCGATCATGCGCTCCGTGGTCGCGTCCAGGTATTGCTGCATGACCACCGGGGCCTGCCGGTAGTAGTTGACGGCGAAGTCCGAGTAGTACAAGGCCGCATTCTCCGCGTCCACGGTGGCAGCCTGGTTGAAGGCCTCCTCCGCCGCCTTGAAGCGCCCCACGTCGATACAGAAGAGGCCGTAGGCGTTGAGGTACTGGGGGTTCTCGGGTTCCAGGTCGATGGCGCGTTGGTACAGGGACGCGATGTCCCCGGGTTCCAGGTCGTTGAGCCCCAGGGCGGCCTCGGCCTGGCAGAAGTGGGCGTAGGCGTTCTTCGGGTCCTTCTTCACGGCGGCCTGGAACTGGCGAAACGCCTGCTCGTAATCCAGGTGGATGAGGGATCGCTCGCCCTCGGCGATCTCCGCGGAGGCGTCTGGCATGGCGGCGCGCCTATCGGCCCTCGCCGCTTTAGGGTTTTCCTAGAAGACGGAGCGGGAGGCCTTCAGCCAGTCCATGTCGTTCCAGATGAGGGTCCGCATGTCGGCGAGGCCCTCCAGGGCCATGACCAGGCGCTCAAGGCCCAGGCCCCACGCCAGGACGGGGGTCGTAATGCCCAGGGGGAGGGCCACCTCGGGGCGAAAGATGCCCGAGCCGCCCAGCTCCAGCCACCGACCGGCGAGGCGTACCTCCGGCTCGAGGCTGGGTTCCGTGTAGGGGAAGTAGCCGGGGCGGAAACGGACGGTCAACCCCATCTTTCGGTAGAACGCCCCGATGGTTCCCATGAGCATGGCCAGGCTGGCGCCCTCCTCCATGACAACGCCCTCGATCTGGTGGAACTCGGGGAGGTGGGTGGGGTCCGGGGCATCCCGGCGGAAGTTCTTCCCGATGATGAAGGCCTTCTGGGGGGGCTCGGGGTGCTCCGCGAGGTACTGAATCGTGTTCGCCGTGGTATGGGGTCGCATGATGGCCTGCTTCGCCGGATCCACGGACCACCGATAGCCCCATCCCGTCGAGCCGGTGGAGCCGCCGTGCTCGTGGGTTTCGGCCACCCGGCGGAGGATGGCCTTGTCGGGGAGCTCGAAGGCCAAGTCCCCCTTCAGGTAGAACGTGTCCAGCATATCCCGGGCGGGGTGGTCCTGGGGCTGAAAGAGGGCATCGAAGGACCAGAACGCGGGACCCGCGTAGTCCCCCTCGATCTCCGTGAAGCCCATTTGCAGAAAGATCTTCCGGATCTTCTCCGTGTACCAGGAAAGGGGATGCTTCTTCCCGGCGTAGGCGGCGGGGGCGTAGGCCTTGATGTCGTACTTCCGGAACCGCTTGGAGCGCCACGCCGGGGTCTGCAGAAGCTCGGGCGTGAGCTGAGCGACTTCCTCGACGGCCTCCAGGCCCTGCGCCAGGAGTCGGCGGCCCCGCGACGTCAGATAGAGAGTGCGTCGGACCCGTCGCCGTTCCCGAACGATCTCCTGCCGCTGGCGGAGCTGCGCGAGGACCTGGGGGTCCGCCTCGTCCTCCCGTAGCTCCCCGTCCGCGAGGCGGCGAAGGAGGAGTTCGTCGGCCCCCGGCATCTTCGCGGCCAGCTTTCCCTCCTCGCGGAGCCGGACGAGAGGCGCCTCCTCCCCCTCCGCGATGTCCGCCCATCCCTTCCGCTTCAGCCAACCCAAGACGATGGGCATCTCCTCCTCTCGGAAGCCAGCCTGGCGGGCCAGTTCCCCGAGCGGGAGCTCCTCCCCCTCGAGGAGGGCGTTGAGGGCCCGTCGTTCGGGCAGCTCCCGCTCGGCCCAGCGAGGATCCTTCAGGCCGTACACACGGACGAGACGTTCTCGAATCCGGATGAGGCGTTTGGAGCGGAGCCAGGAGGCGGCGTTCATGACCTGGACCTCCTCCTCGAAGGTCCCCGCGTCCACCAACGCCGCCGGGGTGGTCCCGTCCTGCTCTCCGAGGGCGAGGAGCAGGGCGCGCTCTCCCGGACTCAGCTTCTCGGCAAGGTCGTCAAGCGCCACGGCGAGGGGAAGGGAGAGGCGCTCATAGGCTTTTCCCGGATCCGGGGAGGACGGAGCGGATCGAGACCCCCGAAAGCCTGACTCGTGGCCTTCTTTCAGAATGGATAACGAGAGGGTATCCTATAAGTAAGGAAAATTCCAGATTTGCCCCGTCCACACGAAACGCACTCACGGTGCGATTGCGCGGGGCCCAGGAGACGGTGCGGAGAATGGGAAAAACTCAGAATCGGCGGGAGCCGGGGAGACCGTATGTCGGGGGGAGGGGATGACTCCCCCTCTGCTCGATCGGCTTCCTGAGTTCTGCTCGATTCTCCTCTCCGGACCGCCGGGGGTGGGCAAGTTTGAATTCCTGATGGGGGCCCTCACAAAGTACCTGGCGGACGGCCTGCCCGTCGTGTTCGTCTGCATTGACATCGGACCCGGGGAGCTCCAGGCCTACCTACGGCGTTCGGGCTTCGAGCCCTCCGAGGTTCTTGGCCGGGACCTCTCCGTCATCGACGGCTTCAGCGCCGCGGTGTCGGAGGAGGCGGGGGAAGAGCGGGAGGGAATCCGGGTTGTGAGCAGCCTCTCCAACCTCGAGGGCCTCGGGATGGCCATCACCGAGAGGGCCGCCGACCACGGCCGTCCGGTCCGAATCCTCTTCTACACCATCTCCACCCTCTTCCTCCATAACTCTGCCCGGTCCCTCAGCAAGTTCTTCCAAATCGTGTCGGCCCGGGTCAAGACCCAGCTGGGCACCATCCTGTACGCCAGTCAGGAGGGCGTGACCGAGGAGCGCCAGGAGAACCTCCTCCGCGCCCTGGTGGATGGCGTCATCGACATGCGGTTCAACGGATCCTTCCAGCGGGAGGTGATGTTCCACCACCTTCGAGGTCATCGCATCGTCCCCGAGTGGATTCCCCTCCCCGAGGAGGGTCACGGGGCGACCCAGGTCACCTCGAACCTGCGGAATCCGGAGCGCGAGGGGGGGAACACGTGAACGCGGCCATCGGCCTGGAGGCCCTGGATCGAGCCCTGGACGGCGGCCTCCGGCGGCCCTCCTCCCTCCTCCTGTACAGCGAGGTCTTGGCCGAGAAGCGAACCTTCGCGGAGCACTTTGTCGTCACGGGTCTCCGGAGCGGCGAGACGTGTCTCTACCTGGACATGTATCGCTCGCCCCATCTCGCGCGGCGGGAGTTTGCCAAGTTTGGAGACATACCCCATGATCGGCTGGTCGTGGCGGGCCTCACCGCACCCTCCGACGGGACGTCGGACGAGGCCTTCCGGGCTGGGGGCGTCCCGGAAACCCGCGAGATTCTGGAACGCGTGGAGGGTCTCCTGGAGGAGAGGCGTCCTCGCCGTGTCATCTTTGACTCCCTCGATCTGCTCGCCGAGCAACTCCCCCCGCCTGCCTTCGAGGATTTTCTGCGGGAACTCACGGGCATGACGACGGCTTCGGGCGCCGTGGTCGGCCTCCTCTTCGTCGAGTGGAGCTATGACCCGGGGGGAGTCCCCGAGGTCCTTGCCCAAAGTGACTACCTCATCGAGTTTCGTTCCACCCTTCGGGACGGCGCCCTCGTTCACAAGCTTCGCCTCCGTCATGGCGGGGATGAGGGGGGCACCACACGCTGGATCCCCTTCGCGTTCCGAGAGGGTCGCGGCCTCGTCCTGCACTTCCCCCGGGTCCTCGTCGCGGGTCCCCCCGGGTCCGGCAAGTCGTCCTTCGTCCAGGCGTTGTCTCACACGGACGAGGCCGAGGACCAGGGCGTGCGCCCCGCTGCCTTCGATTACGGGCACGTCGAGCGCCCCGGGGTGGAGGTCGAACTCCTCGGGCTCCCGGGTCACACGCGCTTCGCGTTCCTTGTCCCCGTCCTCGCACGCGGCACCCACGGCCTTCTCCTGGTCGTCGACAGCACGAAACCGGAGGAACTGGAGAGGGCCGGGGAGCTGCGGAGATTGGTGGCGAAGGACGTCCCCACCGTCGTCGTGGCCAACAAGCGTGACCTGAAGGACCCCATGACGAGGGAGGCGATTCGGGAGGCTTTGGACCTCACGAACGGGACCCCCGTCATGGACGTCGTGGCCTTGGAGGGCAAGGGCGTGGCCGAGGCCCTGGAGCAGCTCATTGACCTCATGATCTGGGGGCGGCCCTTGCCGAGCGACCGCCCCCTGCGAAAGCCCAACAGAGGAAGACAGCACGGAGCGGAACGAGAATGAAGAAAGCAGAGACGAAGCTGATCGTGAAGGAGGAGGCTCCCAGCGAGGGGTTCGTCAAGAGCCACATCGGGGCGTTTGACGAGATCCTGGGAGGCGGGATCCCCCGAGGACACGTGGTCCTCGTGAGCGGTCTTCCGGGTACGATGAAGTCCACCCTGGCCTACAGCATCCTCCACCACAACGCGGTCGAGGGGGGGCGGACCTCCCTCTACATCACCCTCGAGCAGCCGAAGAAGAGCCTCCAGCGACAGATGGCGAGCATGGGGTTCGACCTCGACCGGGTCGCGGGCCAGCTCCACATCCTCGATGTCGCCAGCCTGCAGAAGCGGACGAGGGACGCCAAGCCGGGGCAATGGGTCGACTTTCTCCAGAGGGCCGTCGAGTTCCGGAAGGGGTTGGACGTGGTCGACCTCATCGCCGTGGACTCCCTCGAGGCCCTGGAGGTCCTGGCCCAGTTCCGGGACCGCCGGCATGACCTGTTCCGCCTCTTCGACTGGTTCCGGAGCCAGGGAGCCACCTCCTTCCTGATCACGGAGGCACCCCCCGAGCCTTTCTTTCCGGGTCTCCACCATGCCACCGGCAACGAGGCGGACTACCTCGCGGACGGGATCCTCCACCTGAGGATGCACGAGGTCGACGAGGTGGACCTGCAGCGGCGAATCCGCGTCGTCAAGATGCGGGCCGCGAACCATAAGACCGGGTCGTACGCCCTGGTGTTCGACAAGGGCGCCTTCAGCGTGACACGGGCGATGAGCGGCTCTTTCTGACGGGGACCGGGGATGGCACGGCAGACAGGCCCGGGGAACACGGCCGAGATGGAGGCGAAGTTGGCGGCCGCGAAACGGTTCGCCTACGTTGACAATCACGAGGGGGCCCTGGCCCTCTACGACGAGGCCCTGAAACTCGACGAGAACGACCCCCGGGCCTGGCAAGGGAAGGCCCAGGCGCTGGCCCGTCTGTCCCGGTACCCCGAGGCCGCCGCGTGCTACGAACAGGCGTTGCTCCAGGGGCCCTCCGATGCGGTGACCTGGCTGGAGCGCGGGCGGGCCCTACGCGAGGAGGGGCGGTTGGACGCTGCCCTCCCCTGCTTCGAGGAGGCGGTCCGGCGGGGCCCCCGCATCCTTGTGGCCCGACTCGAGCTGCAGGAAATCCTGGCGGACATCGCGTGGGAGGCCCAGCGGGAGAAGGGGCGGGAGAAGGAGATCATCAGCCCGGAGGAGCAGGTCCCCTCCCATCCCACGCACATGCCGGCGCTGGATGCCTCCATGCGAGGGGGTGTCACCCCCGGATCCATCATCCTCGTGACGGGCATGCCAGGGACGTTCAAGACCAGCCTCTGCTTCTGGATCCTCTACCAGCAATCCCTCTGGGAGGGCCGAAGAGTCCTCTTCATCACCCTCGAACAGACCAAGGAGAGCCTGATCCGGCAGGTCGCCTCCCTGGGTATGGACTTGGAGGCGACGGCGGAGCACCTCCGCATCTTGGACCTCACCCGCCATCGTCGGGATTTCCGCGGAGAAGGGACCTCGGAGGCGTGGCTGCAAACACTGATGAAACACGTGGAGGCGGCCCGGAGGCGCGGCGTTCAGTCCCTCGTGCTGGATTCGCTGGATGCCCTGGAAGACCTGGCCCACCTTCGGGACCGGGGGGACCTCTTCCGGTTCTTTGAGTACCTGCGCTCCCTTGATATCACCTCCTTCCTGATCGCCGAGCGGTTCGAGTTGGCCTATGGAGGGCGGCGGATACGGGTCGTGGACGCGGCGGACTTCCTCGCGGACGGCATCGTGGAGCTGAGCTGGAGAGAGCTGGAGGGCGGGGAGTTCCAGCGGGGCCTCCGGGTGCGAAAGATCCGAGACCGGCCCCACACCACGTCCCTCTACCACCTGGAATGGGATGGGGGGGTCAAGCTGATTCGAGCTCTGGCAGGTCCCCGTCCTTAAGCAGGAACTCGTCCAGGCGGTCGCGGGCCTCCTCCCGGCGTGCCTGATGCTCCTCCAGGAAGGAGACGACCTTATCGGCAAGTTCCTCCTTGCACTCCCCGCAGAGACGCTTCCCGCTTCGACAGGTGTCGTAGACCTCCTGCAGGTGGTCGTCGTCCATCTCGAAGAAGTAGGCGTAGTGGTGGTAGACGGGGCAGATGTCGGGCTTCCCCCCGTTCCGGCGGTGCTCCTCGACGGTCGCCCCGCCTCCCGTGACCGCGTTCATGATGGACCGTCGGGCGGCCTCGGGGGTGTCCGTGACGAAGATGGCCGAGGAGGGGTCGGAGGCGGACATCTTGGCCCCCATTCCCTTCAGGCTGGGCATGAGCTTAGTGTGGATCAGGGCGGGCTTGGGGTACCCCAGGCCGGGGGCCACGTCCCGGGCGATGCGGAAATGGGCGTCCTGGTCGATGCCACAGGGGATGAGACACGGGACGCTCTTCCCCCGGACCGCGCTCTCCAGGAAGGCCGGGACGGCCTGGATGCTCGTGAAGAAGATCTCTCCGATGTTGTTGGAGGCCGTGAAGCCGAAGACGGCCTTCACGGTCGAGAAGGTGATGCGGCGGGCCACCTGCAAGACGAGGGGGTACATCCACCGGATGACTTCCGAGTCGAAGAAGATCTTCGTCTTGGCGGGATCGAAGCCGAGGGCGATGATGTCCAGCGCGTTCTCCACGCCGACGCGCCGAGACTCCCCCAGGCTATCGAAATCCCGAAAGAGGAACTTCTCGTCGTCCGTAAGCTGAAAGTAGAGGGTGGCCCCCAGGGTGTCCTGCAGCCACTTCGTGAAGACCCAGGGCAGCAGGTGGCCGACGTGGACCTCGCTGGAAGGGCCTCGGCCGGTGTAGAGGTAAAACGGGTTCCCCGCCTCGTACTCATCCAGGACCCAATCGAGGTCCCTGTGGGAGTAGAAGATGCCCCGTTTCAGGAAGGGATGGAGCTCGCCCGCCACGGCCCGCAGACGTTCGAGGAGGTCCGCATCCAGGGGCCGGGTGCCGAACCGCTCGATGAGACGGCTGTAGTCGATCTCCCCCTTGACCTCCCAGGGGGTTACGAGGAACTCCTCGGCCATTTGCGAGAGACAGTCCCAGGCCGGTAATCAAGGTTCCCTATCTCACACCATGATGGCGTGACGGCCCCGCATGTCCTCTTCCGTCTGTCCCAGCTTCTCCATGAGCAGGCTGATGAGGGCGTCGAGGAAGAGAAAGGTGGACTCCTCAAAGAGGGTGCCCAGGGGGGCGTGCCGCGGCGCCTCGCGGTCTCCGGGTTCCCTGATGGCCAGGACGAGGCTGGAGGCCTTCGCCAGCTTGCTCCCGGGCTGGGCCGTGACGGCAATCACGTGGCCGCCCACCCGGCGGACGATGTTGGCGGTCTGGATGGCCGACATGGTCTCCCCCGTGCGGGAGACGATAACCACCACGTCGCCCGGCTCCACGATGGGCGTGATGGTCTCGCCGATGAAGAAGACCCGGAGGCCCAACTGGACCATCCGCATGGCGAAGGCCTTCCCCACGAGGCCCGACCGGCCGACGCCGTAGACGAAAATCTTGGGGGCCGAGGCGAGGAAGGCGAGGGCCTCCCCCACGGCCTCCTCGAAGTCCTCCTGGAACACGGTCTCGACGTGGTCCACGAGAAATTCGGCCGCGTCCTTGAAGCTCACGAGGCCTCCTCCTTCCCTTCCCGCATCCGCTTCGCCACCTTCCGTCCCAGCACGCGCTCCAGGATGACCTTCATGTACATGGCATCGTGCTCCAGGAGGGGGGAGGAGGAGATGACGGTCAGGGGATACTCCGCGTCCAAAATGGACTCCACCAGGGGCTCGAACCGGAGGTCCCCCCGCTTGATGGGGGTGTAGCGCAGCTCGTTTCCCCCCTCGTGCTCCACCCCGGCGAAGTGGCAGTGAAACTGCCCGTGGGCGATGGGCTCCGTCCGATTCAGGAGCGCCCCAAAGTCCGCCGGTTCCCGGAGGCTGCCCCCCTCCCGGGCGTGGATGTGTCCGAAGTTGAGGACGGGCATCACTTCGGGTACCGCCTCACAGATGTCCACGACCTCGTCGACGCTCCCGAAGACCTCCTGCCGCCCGCTTGTCTCCAGGCCGAGAATGGGGCGCAGGCCCTGCTTCCGGAACCAATCCGCGAGCTCCTTGACGCGTCCGAGGATGCGCGCCAGGGCGGCCTCGGGCGAGAGCTCGCCATAGAGGCCCATGTGGGTCACCACGACACGGGCGTTCAGGTGGTGGGCGATCATCCCGCCCCAGCGGACGCTGTTCAGGCTCTTCTGGCCCAGGTCGCCATCGCCGGCCAGGTCCATGTAGTAAGGGGTGTGGAGCGACATCTCCACGTCGAGCTCCCGCGCCAGGGTGCCCAGGTACTCCAGCTCGACAAAGTCGTCGGCCACGCTCCCCACGAGGACGTGCAGGGTGTCACTCGGCTCGATGGTGGCATCGGGGTCGTGGACCATCGGGTCCGCCTCTCCCTCCCGACGCAGGGCGACGACGAGCTCCCCCGGCAGGGTCCGGGGCGTCAGACCCACCTCCTCCTCCGTCGGGAACCGCTCGATCACGTTGATGCGGACGAGCTGGACTTCCATGGCGGCGAGGCCCAGGTTGTGGACATCCTCGATCCCATCCTCCAGGGTGCGGCCCTTGCAGGAAAGGGGGATACCCGCCGGTCCAAAGCGAATCATAACCCACCCAGTCCTCGTTCGTGTTCTTCGAGAAAGGAACAGTATTAAAACCTTCTCTCGCCTCGCTACGCCTGGCCAGACCGGTCGATTTCGGCCCAGGAACCCGGTCGGCAACCCTTATATAACGGCGCCATAATAGGATTCCCGATGGAGACGGAACTGGTCGACGTTTCCCTCACCGAGCCTGCGGCGGCGAAGGTCAGGGACTTGATGAAGAACGAGGGTGGGACGTACCGCTACCTGCGGGTGTTCGTGACGGGCGGCGGCTGTTCCGGCCTGAGCTACGGCATGAGCTTCGAGGAGAAGATCGAGGACGGGGATCGTGTCGTCGAGACCCAAGGCGTGAAGGTCCTGGTGGACGAGTTCAGCGAACCCTACGTGAAGGGGATGACGTTGGACTGGCAGGAGAGCCTGATGGGGACCGGCTTCGTCGTCAACAACCCCAACGCCGAATCGACGTGTTCCTGCGGCTCTTCCTTCAGCGCGTAGGCCGGCATTGGCCGCCCCCCCGGCGTCTTCCCGCCCTCCGTGCGAGAAACCTTTTTAGCGGCGGCCCCGTAAAGCCGAGGCCGAGTGCATGGGGAAACCTGTTCGAAAGTCCAATCCGCTCCTCCTCGCCCTGATTCGCGACCTCCAGACGGCGGCACGGGAGCACGAGGCCCCCATCTGGCGGGACGTCGCCCGTCGCCTGGCCCGGCCGCGCCGTCTCTGGGCCGAGGTGAACCTCTCCCGCCTCCAGCGCCACGCGGCGGACGGGGAGGTCTTGGTCGTGCCCGGCAAGCTGCTCGGCACGGGGCGGCTGACCAAGGCGCTCCGGATTTCCGCCCTCCAAGCCTCCGAGGCAGCGCGGGCGAAGGTGGAAGCCGCGGGGGGGCAGGTCCTGGATCTCCGCGAGCTGGTGGAGGAGAACCCCCGCGGGAGCGGGGTCCGCATCATGGGATGAGCATGGTCGTCTACGACGCTTCCGGTCAGATCCTAGGACGCCTGTCCAGCCTGACGGCGAAGCGGCTTCTCGAGGGGGAGGCCGTGACCATCGTGAACGCGGAGAGAGCGGTCATCACGGGATCACGGCAATCGATCCTTCGGGAGTATCAGCAGAAGCGCCGGGTGGGAAGCCAGCGAAAGGGGCCGTTCTTCCCGAAGCGGCCCGACCGCATCCTGAAGCGGACCGTCCGAGGCATGCTGCCCTATCAGAAGCCTCGAGGGCGCACCGCGTTCCGCCGCCTGCGGGTCTACGTGGGGGTGCCCCCGGAAATCAAGGAAGAGGCCGAGGAGGCGCGGGGGGCCAGCATCGAGGGCAAGACCACAACGTATATCACACTACGGGAGCTGTCCGGGCTCCTGGGAGCGAAGACGTGAAAGGAAAGAAGGGACCCCTGGTCGCCAGCGGGAAGCGGAAGACTGCCGTGGCCCGGGCCGTAATTCGAAATGGGCACGGACGGGTCCGCATCAACAAGGTCCCCCTGGAGATCCACGCCCCCGAGATGGCCCGCCTGAAGATCCTGGAGGCGCTCACCCTAGCGGGTGGCCGGGTGGAGAAGGTGGATATCGACGTGAACGTCCATGGGGGCGGTATCATGGGCCAGGCGGACGCAATCCGGACGGCCATCGCCCGCGGCCTCGTGGGCTACTACGAGGACGAGGAGCTGGAGGAGCGCATCCGTACCTACGACCGGACCCTCCTCGTGCCGGACACCCGGCGGAAGCTCCCCAAGAATCCGCTGGGGCGTGGCGCCCGAAAGAAGCGGCAGAAGTCCTACCGGTGATCGCGTGATCATACCTGTTCGATGCTTCACCTGCGGGAAGGTCATAGGCTCCTCGTGGGAGAAGTACCTGCAAGCGCTCGACGCGGGGAAGAACCCCAAGGATGCCCTCGATGAGCTCGGGCTCGAACGCTACTGCTGCCGTCGAATGATCCTCTCCCACGTGGACCTGATTGAGGATGTCATTCCCCTCGGCTGAGGGTCCCGTCGGAAAACCCTTAAGGCGACTCCAGATTGCGGAGGCTTGGGGCCCGTAGGGTAGCTCAGTCCCTTGTCTCCCGGATCTGCGGCTCCCGCTGTTGCTTCGGGATAAGGGGAATTATGGGCCTGGTGACCCGCGTACGCCCTGTTCCATTCGCTCCCCGACACAGCCTCCGCCCCTCGCCGGGGGAGTTCGCTTCCCCGGCCCAATGCCCCGCCGCAAACCTATTAGTATGATGGGACACATGATGGGATGGGAAATCGAATGGGCACAACGACCCTAGACGAGCGCGGCCGGATTACCATCCCCCAGCGAGAGCGGGAGAAGCTGGGGCTACGGCCGGGGGACAAAGTCCATGTCCAGGCGACGGAGGAGGGGCTCACCGTCCGGCGATCCGTCTCCCGGGAGGAGTTCGCGGCGGCCTTCGCGGGCTCCATTTCTGAGGAGAACGCCGTGGGGAAGGGGGTCGACCCCCTGCGTGTGAAGGAGATCTGGCACCTTGCTGGTGGTTGACTCCAACCTTTGGATCTACTACGCCGACGCCACGGTACCGGAACACCCCGTCACCCGCGACTTCCTGACCGGGGTCCTGAGAGAGGAAGAGGTGGCCGTCAACACCGTGATCCAGACCGAGGTGGCCCACTACCTGATCCGCCGTCTGGGGAGTGTGGCGGGACTCGCACAGACGAGGGTCTTTCTGGGCCTCGACATCGGCGTGGACGCCTTGGACCCGTCCCGCGTCGACGAGGCCGTGGCGCTACTCGCCCGGTACGCCGACGTGGGCATTGGGGGCCGGGACGCGACGGTCTTGGCCACCCTTCGGAGTTTCGGGACTGACCGTCTGGCGACCCACGATGAGGGCTTCAGGCGGGTCGACTGGGTACGGGTGGAAGATCCGCTCGCACGTCGTGGAGGCTGAGGGGGAGGGGACGTGTCGTACGCCCCACCCACGGTCAGCGGATCTCGGGCACCTTGTCGCCGAGCCAGCAGGTCTCGCAGACAGCCGTCCCCTTCTCCTCGAAGTAGAATGGTATCCGGACGGCCAAGGAACTTCCGAGGTTCCGGAACGTCGTGTGCTGTCGAGAGACGTACACTACGCGGCCGCTCGGTTTCGTCACGACGTACGACCGGCGACTCCTCGACATCTCCTTCTTGACGGCAAGGAACACCTTCCATTCCGTTTCATTCCCGCAGAACTCGCAGAGCACTGGCTATTGTGAGGGCACCCGCCCCTTCTACGCCTTATGCCTACTACGGGTTCTTTAGACGGTTTCAGCCCGTTTCACATCCTTCTTGTGCGTCCCCCACAGCTCATGGCCAAGCTTCCTCCATGTCATGGTCCGGGCCATATGTGGGTGGGCGGGCAAGGTGAACCTGGGCGGAACAGTATCCACAGAGGTCAGCGGGCCTTGGAACTTAAGGGGCCAAGTGACGGCCGTAAGCCCCCTTTTGCACATACCTGACCACCTCTAGGCCAACTCCTGATGAACCTTACCTATTCAGCTGCAGCGGGAGGTCGTTCGCTGGTTCCCGGGGTTGGATCGATGATTGAATGACCGATGATTCAGGCCTCTGGAATAATGCATCAGCAACCCCGGCGGCCGGCAATTCCATGTTGCCCTCATAGAGACACCCGGTCCGGCGTCTCACACCGTGATGACGACTTTTCCTTGGGCGTGTCCTTCTTCGAGATACCGGATCGCTTCAGCGACCTCACTCAATGGGTAACGTCGATCGATGACAGGTGTTACTTTGCCGGTCTCCAGAAGCTCTTTCAAGAAACCCATGTCCTCTCGGTTTGATTTCGTGAGCATCGAAACCATCCTCTTCCTCCCGGTCATCGCAAGCCACAGCGCACGAACCACCGACCCTGCGACTGCGACATAAATCCCGTTGGCATGCAATGCGCGCCTGCAATCTGACAACGACTGATTCCCCACGGCATCGAGAATCAGGTCATAACGCCCGCCCGTTTGAGTGAAATCCTCTTCGCTGTAATCAATGACGAGGTCTGCGCCAATCGATCGCACCATGTCCAGATTCCTCGTGCTGCACACGCCGGTCACTTCGGCCCCGAACGATTTGGCGATCTGGACGGCAAACGTCCCCACACCCCCGGACGCACCGTTAATCAAGACCTTGTGCCCTTGCTGAATCTGTCCCTTGTCGCGAAGACCCTGCAGGGCGGTGAGCGCCGCCACCGGCACGGCCGCCGCCTCCTCGTAAGTCAGGTTGGCCGGTTTCAGAACTACTCCATCTTCGGGGACACACAGATACTCGGCAAAGGCCCCCGATCTGTTCCCGAATATCTCATCACCTGGTTGAAACTGCGTGACCCTTCCGCCGACCGCTTCAACCCTCCCCGCCATGTCAAATCCCAGTATCTTGCGTTTTGGTTTGACCAACCCGGCGAATATCCGCGCCACGAACGGTTTGCCTCTCAGGAAATGCCAGTCTATCGGATTCACGGAAGCCGCGTGAACTCGTACCAGCGCTTCACCATCCGTGACGGTCGGCTTATCGACCTCTTGGAGTTCAAGAACATCGGGAGATCCATATTTCTGATAGACAATCGCTTTCATCGTCACCTCCTTGTCAGTGATGTCGGTGGCGCCATCTAATCCATGCCTCGTTGGGCCAGGAGGCCGACGAACAATAAGAGGATTATGAGCCAGGTGACGGCCGTAAGCCCCCTTACGGTTGAGGGGTTCGACCTACGACCGGAATCGAAGGCCGGGGAGCTCTCCTCCGTTACAAACAGTGCAGACTGTTGGCCATCCTGTTGCGGGGCGGACGAGCAGTAGGAGGGATCATGGACCAGATCCCTTGCGCTCGAAGGAGAGAGGTGAAGCAATCGGGATCATGACGCAGTCCCCGAAGGCGGTCATCAGGATTCTCGAAGGTTCTCGATGGGCACAGACTCCACTGGCTCTGCGAGGTCGAAGGCGAAAATTCTCGAGTAGAAATACAGCTCCGCGTCCAGAGCGCGCTTGATGTTCTCCGCTTTCCGAAATCCGTGCTGTTCACCTTCGAAGGCGACATAGGCCACGGGAACTCCCTTGGCCCGCAGGCCCTCCACCATTAGTTCCGCCTGATTGGGCGGTACGACCTCATCCTCCAGGCCTTGAAACAGGATCACCGGGCACGAGAGCTTGTGGGTGAAGTGGATGGGCGACCTCTCTTCGTAGAGGTCCCGCCTCTTCGGGTAGGGCCCCACCAGCCTGTCGAGGTAACGAGACTCGAACTTGTGGGTTTCCTTCGCCAGCGCCTCCAAGTCGCTAACGCCAAAGTAGCTCGCCCCCGCCTTGAAGGTGTCCCGAAAGGTGAGAGCGCTCAAGGTCGTGTACCCCCCGGCGCTTCCTCCTCGGATGGCCAATCGTTCTCTGTCCGCCTCGCCCTGACGCACCAAGTATCTCGCTCCGTTCACACAGTCGTTCACGTCCACGATGCCCCACTGGCCGTTCAGCCGCTCGCGGTACTCCCGGCCGAACCCGGTGCTTCCCCCGTAGTTCACGTCCAGGACGCCGAACCCCCGACTCGTCCAGTACTGGATCGACATGAGGAGCGTGTTCGGAGAGGCGCTGGTGGGCCCTCCGTGGCTCATGACGATGAGGGGGGGCCTTTCCTCCTCCGGGGCGTCGTGGTCCCGATTCCTCGGCGGATAGAAAAAGGCGTGCGCCGTCAGGCCGCCCTCCGTCGGGAACTCGATCGCCCTGGGTGCCGAGAGGTACCCCGTATCCACGCCGACGTTGGTGGACCGCCTGAGGACATCGATGCTCCCGGACTCCAGATCGAGGCGGACCATAGACCACGGCTCGGTGGGGGACCCCGCGACAAAGATGGCCGCGCCATCGGCGATGCGCATCACCGCTTGGACCTCGCGGTAGGGGATGTTGAAAGGCTCCAGGGTCCCGGCCTGCGTATCGAGCCGCCCCACCCGCCATCCGTCCTTCCCGGTATAGGCGCCTATGATGCGATGGGCCGACTCGAACCCGTAGGTGGCCATCCCAAAGACCCACTGAGGCCGCCCGAACTCGGCCTCCTCCGCATGGAGGGCTTCGGTCTCCCCGTCGAGCCAGCGATACAGATTCCACCAGCCGGTCCTGTCGGAGGTGAAATGGAGGAGTCCATCGGGGGACCACTCGGGCTGAAAGACGGATTCCCGAGCACCCCCCGCGACCCGCCCGAGGTCGATCAGGAAGCCCTCCTCGTTCAGGGCCCCGACCCACAGCTCCGTCCCGTCCCAGGGCATGTTCGGATGGTTCCAGGTCAGCCACGCGAGTTGCAGGCCATCCGGACTCAGGCGGGGGGAGGAGTAGAAGTCGTTCCCCGAGGCAATGACTGAGCCGGGTCCTCCCGCTTTGAGGGATAAGGCCACCAGGGTGTTCACGGCTTCGCGGCCCTCCTCCCTATGGTCCTCCCGCACGCAGTACATTAGTCCACGCTGGGGGTCGATGACGCCATCCGCGTAACGAAGGTTCTGTTCTGGGGTGAGCGCCTGCGGTTCGGATCCGGGCTCCTGGCGGTAGAGGCGTTGATCCGCGAAGTTCGAGAAGTACACGATGCCGCCAAGGACGGCCATCGCGCCGCCTCCGTATTCGTGGACCCGGGTCCGCGCGTTGAACTCCGGGGGGGTCACGTCGGCGAGGCTTCCATCGGGAGTCCGCCGGACGATGACGTTCCGCCCGCCTTCTTGTGGTCGCAGCTCGTTCCAGTAGATGTCCGAGCCGTCTACCGCGACGTCCCCGAAGCCGATGATATCGGCCACGATGAGGTCGGTAGTGACGGGGGATTTCCACGATCCGTACGGTGCGACTCTCCGCTCGACCATGGTCAGTCCTCCCCCAAGCTAGGCGACGTGCGGTCCGGGAATCGTGGTCCGCCCCTGCATCACCCTTAGGAGGTCCATGGCAAGGGGCGTGGTCTATTTGAGCGTATCTCGGCCGGAAACGGGCTAGTGAATTGGCGTCAAAATGGGGAAGCCCTGGCCGACCCGTAGTACACGTACACTACACACAGAGGATAGAGTTTCCCCGCGTGGCCCAGGCTTCAGGGCCGGGCGGCAGTACCTCTGACAGTGGGGCTACCCGGACCTGAACCGGAGTCGCTTGCCGACCTCGAACTCGGCCTGAAAAGCAATCGCCACTGCGAAGAGGGGGCAGAAGGAGCCAGGTGACGGCCGTAAGGCCCCTTCTGTGTGTCTCTGGCTCTCTTTCAGGTTTGCTCCGATGAACCTTGCTTACTGGTTAGATCTTGGCGGGGGTAGGGGATAACCTCCCAAGGCTGTCAGAATTCTGACCCCGTAGCAAAAGGTATATATTCGATATACATCATAGAGATATATCGGTGATAGCATCTGCTTCCCGCTTGGCGAGGTCTTCCAATCATCCCTACTCGCGAGGCCCTGGACGAACTCTACCAGTACGGTCTCGATCTGTGGGATATCGAGGAGCTCTTGGAGTCAGGCTACGAGTATCGGAGAAGGGCGAAGGGAACCCTCGAGAGGTTCCTCCTGGTGCGGGGGAGAGTTTGGAAGGCGGTGGTCGTCCTGAGGGAGGATCATGCGTTGCTGGTCGACGTGAAGGAGTGGAAGCCTTCGCGGCAACGATTGAGAGAGTTGAGAAGAAAGATGGCGGGCGACCGACCATGAGGGAAGGTGGAGGCGTCGAGAATGGAATCTAAGATGGTCAGTCTCGAGGACATGAAGATCGTCTGCCACTGTGGCGGAGAGACGGAGCGGGTCCGGACGCAGTGGCGAGGGATCCCCGTCCGGGCGTGGAGGTGCCGGAAGTGTGGGGAGGAGATGATCCATCCGTCGGACGCGCAGCGGGCCTTGGAGATCGCGCGGGCTATCGACCGGGGCGAGTTCAGAGTGAAGGTCAGGCAGGTAGGGAAGAGTCTGACGCTGACCATTCCAAGGAAACTAGCGGAGGCCTACGGTCTGGAAGTAGGAAAGATTGCAGAATGGGGAGTGGAATCGGAAGACCGTTTCGTCATCAGGATTGCAGGTTGAGCCCTACCACTCGATTGCAATGAGTCAACAAGGGGGATTATGAGCCAGGTGACGGCCGTAAGCCCCCTTCGAGCAGTGTCTGGCCTGCACTACACTCTGGGTTGAGGAACTCCGCTATGGAGGTCTAAAACTTCTAATTTAGACTACACGGTTGACCGGCTCATGATTGGCCGGCTAAATGATGGTCCATCGAAGGTGCCGGACGTTGATGGACCTCTGCTCGTACATTTCCCGTCGGGGAGAGGGGGGTCGCAGTGTTTCTGGTCGTTGGCGGACTGAATGGCTTTGTAGGGTCGAACACGACGGAAGCCTTGGTGGAGCAGGGCGTCGACTGCGTGGTCACGCGGCACAAGAACGCCGAGGTTCCCCGCTTCCTTCGGAAGTACATTGATCGCCATGTGTTCATCGAATCGGCGGACGCGACCTCGATTGCCGATCTCCGAAAGATCGGCGAGAAGCACAAGATCGATGGCATCGTGAACGTCGCGGGAGGCTTCACCTCCGGGGCCAAGAGCCCTGTACCCCACCTCGAGGGATACTTCGACATGCTTGTCGCCATCTTCCGGGTGGCGGAGGAGTGGAAGGTCAAGCGACTGATGTTTTCGAGTACCGGCGGCGTGTACCTCGGACTGCCGGGGCCTGTGAACGAGGAGCAGCCTCTTCCTCTTCCAAGCTTCCACCCCCTCATTGCCTATCAGAAGATTGTCGAGGTGGCCACCTCCGAGTTCGCGAAGAGAAGCGGCAT